>NZ_JABXWS010000063.1:0-152151 GCF_015594425.1 Novosphingobium sp. HR1a | reverse complement strand
CTGCTGCGCCGCCCCGACGTGCGCGAGGCGGAGCGCAAGCTGGCCGCCGCCAGCGCCCGGGTGGGCGTGGCGCGGGCGGACTTCTATCCCAAAGTCAATCTCGGCGGCGCGCTCGGCCTGCTGGCGGGCGGGTTCGATGCGGTCGCCTCGCCGCTGATCAGCTGGGCTTTCCCCAACATGGCCCCGGCGCGCGCAAAGATGGCGCAGGCCCTCGCGTTCGAACAGGCGGCGCTGGCCGGGTGGGACGTCGCTATGCTCAAGGCGCTGCGCGAGGTCGAGACCGGCCTCGCCAGCTACGATGCGGAGATGCGCCGCAACCGTGATCTTGCCGAGGCAGCGAGCCAGGCGCAGGCCTATGCACGGCGCACCGCCGCTCGCGTGCGCTATGGCGATGCTGCAGGATTGCTGCAGGTCGATGCGGAGCGCACCCTCGCCACCGCCCGGCTCGCCCGGGTGCAGAGCGACATGGCGCTCGCACAGGCAGAGGTAACACTGTTCCGCGCGCTCGGAGGTGGCTGGCGCGGCGGGGCGCAGGCGCGCTAGGCTGGCAGCATGCGAATCCTGATCGTCGAAGATGACCAAGACACCCTGCGCTTCATCGCCAAGGGGCTGGAGGAGGCGGGCCACGCCGTCATGCTCGCTTCGGACGGGACCGAGGGGCTATACCATGCCGCCGGTGGCGGGTTCGACGTCGTCGTCGTGGACCGGATGCTGCCGGGGCTCGACGGGCTCTCGCTGCTCAAGGCGCTGCGGGCGACCGGCGATGCGACGCCGGTGCTGATGCTTACCGCGCTCGGCAGCATCGCCGACCGGGTGAACGGGCTGGAGGCGGGCGCGGACGACTACCTCGTCAAACCTTTCGCATTCTCCGAACTCAGCGCGCGGATCAATGCGCTGGGGCGGCGCACCCACGCCCGGATCGAGGCGCGGCGGCTCAGCGTCGGCGACATCGTGCTGGACCTCGACAGCCGCACGGTCGAGAGGGGCGGCAGGCGCGTGGCCCTGCAACCGCGCGAATTCAGCCTGCTGGCCGAACTGATGCGCAACCCGCGCCGGGTGGTGACGCGCACGATGCTGCTGGAGCGGGTGTGGGATTTCGACTTCGATCCCAAGACCAACATCGTCGACACGCACATGAGCCGGTTGCGCTCCAAGCTGAACGCCGGGTTCGAGGAGGACGCGATCGAGACCGTTCGCGGCTCGGGCTACATGATGCGGCCCGGATGATGTGGATACTGTGATGTTGGGGAAGGCATGGAAGACGACGACCGGGCTTGTCGCCATCGTCGGTCTCGTCTTCGCGCTGGCCATCGTGGGGATCGGGGCGATCTCGTATGAAGTCACGCACGAGGCGCTGGAGCAACAGCTCGACCACCGCATCTCCGCCGAGACCGCGGGGTTGCTGGCGGAGGCGCACAGGCACGGACTGCCCGCGATCGCCTCCGCCATCGAGCGGCGCGAGGCATCCCGGTCCACTGCAAGCCTCGACTACCTGCTTGTGGACGAGGCAGGGAACCGGGTCGCGGGAAAGCTGCAGGCGCAAGTGCCTTCGAAAGTCGGGTTCGAGGAGTTCCTGCATTATCGCAAGCCCGGCGAGCCGGACACCGGCATTGCGCAGGCGCTGACGACGAAAGTGGCGGGCGGCATGCTGGTGGTTGCAGCCGACCGTTCCGGCCTCGACGAGATCGACCGCACGCTTGCTGCCCTTTTCGCAGCGGCCCTTGCAGCATTGCTGGTGGTCGGCGCGGTCGCTGCCGGGATCATCGGCTGGCTGACGCAGCACCGGCTGGAGCGCATCGACGCGACCGCGCGGGCGATCATCGGCGGCGACTTTGCCCGGCGCGTCCCGCGTGACGGATCGGGCAGTGAATTCGACCGGCTCGCGGGCACTCTCAATGCGATGCTGGACCGTATCGAGGGGCTAATGGAGAACTTGCGGCAAGTCTCCAGCGACGTCGCGCACGACTTGCGCACGCCTTTGACCCGGCTGTGTTCCAGCCTCGACCAGGCCGCGCAGGAGAGCGATGAGGAGGTCCGATCGGAACGGCTCGAAAGCGCCCGCGCGCAGGCAGCCGAACTGCTGGAGATCTTCTCCGCCCTGCTGCGCATCGCCGAGATCGAGGGCATGAGCGAGCGGCTTCCGCGCGAACGCCTTGACCTCTCCACGTTGCTCGAAAGGATGGCGGAGAGCTATCGCCCCGATTTCGAGGACAGTGGGCGTTCGCTGCACCTCGTACTGGTGCAGGAGATGCAGGTGGAGGGCGACCGGCGCCTTCTCAACCAGGCCCTTGCGAACCTGCTCGACAACGCCTTGCGGCACACGCCTGCGGGCACCGGCGTGACGATCAGCGGCGAACGGGTAAAGGGCGGGGTGAAGGTGACCGTCGCCGACGACGGGCCGGGGGTTCCGGCGCAGCACAGAGCCCGCCTGTTCGACCGCTTCGCCCGCGCGGAAGCGGCGCGTTCGACGCCGGGGCACGGGCTTGGGCTGGCAATGGTGCGGGCTATCGCCCTGGCCCATGGCGGCGATGCCCGGATCCTCGACGATCGGCACGGCTTTGCCGTCGAGATCAGGATCCGGGGGTGACGAGCAATTCAGTACCGCAGCTTCAGGCTCAGCGAGAATGTCTGGCCGAAGTAGCTGGTCTGCGCAGCGGCATCGGCGACAGGGCGGTAGAGCACTTCGTGTTCGTTCGTCAGATTCAGTGCCGCCAGGCGAAGCTGCATGTGATCGTCGATCCGGTATGATACGTAGGCGTTGAGGTAGTTGGTCGGCCCCAGCACACGGTTGGCCGTCAGGCCGGTGGGGCGCAGGAAGCCCGAGCGATACTCGTATGTCGCGCCGATCCCGAAGTTGCCCTTTTCCCAGCTTCCCGACAGGTTGACCGCGTGCTTCGACAGGCCCGGTACGCCCGATGGCGGCACGAACAGGTAGAGCGGATTGGCCGGGTCGGTGGCCGAAGGATCGTTGAAGCGGAAGTTGCTGTCGGTGAAGGAATAGCTCGCCTCCAGCGCCAGTCCGTCCAGCGGCGCGGGCAGCATCGAGAAGGTCTGGCGCAGCGATACGGCGGCGCCGCGGATATAGGACTTCTTCAGGCTGTCTGCCCGCAGCGCCGGGTTCAGCACCGGGCCGCCGGGCATGATGAGGTCACCCGGCCAGGCCGAACTGCTTAGGAACTTGTAGTAGGCATCGAGCGAAATCGCGGTGTCCGGCGCGGGGCTGTAGCGCAGGGAAAGGTCCATGTTCCATGCCTTGACAGGGTCCTGCCGCTCGATCGTGCCCGAAGGACCGGCGATGACGCGGCGCAGGTTGAACCCGTCGATCGCGCTGCGCAGGAGCGTGCGGTACACCGAGCCTTCGATCTCCAGCCCGCGTCCCGCTTCCACGACGACGTTGGCGCTCGGCAGGAAGTCCACGAGCGAGCCGGAGCGGTCGATGATCGGATCGGGGCTGCCGGTATAGCGCGCCACCCGCGTCGTGCGGCGGGTCTGGGTGACCCGAAGACCGATGTTGCCGTGGACCGGCAGGTCGGCAAGCTCGCCCTTGAAGTTACCCATGATGTAGCCGGCAAGGATCTTTTCCGAGACGTCCTGCTCGCCGCCCGACTTTCGGGCGAGAGGGATGTCGTAGTCGGTGTTGCCGGTAAAGGCGGTGTAGAGGCAGGCCGGGTCGAATACTGCCCAGCTGTTGATGTTGGTGCCGCTGTCGGCGAGGAAGTCGGTCGTGATCGGGCCGCGGCGGCAGCTGGCGTTGCCGGCCTGCACGTTCGCTTCCGGGATGCCGTCGCTCTGGTAGGTCAGCAACTGGCCATGGCGCTTGTGCTCGGAGTAGCGGGCACCCAGCCGGATCGTTTCGAGCAGGCCGCCAAGCTCGTAGATGACGTCGGTGCGCCAGGCCTTGATCGCATCCCTGCGCGTGTCGCGCCCGCGCCTTGCGGCGGCGGAGGCGGTGAACAGGCTGTGATCGCTCAGATCGATCGGTGTCGCGAACTCGATATAGGGGACGCCGCCATGGCTCAGGTCCAGCGTGTAGCCGATGCGGCCGCCGGGGCCGACCAGGTCGTTGGTCGAGGCGCTGGCCGAGATGTCGGTCTGGCTGCGCTCGGTGCGCGAATAGGACAGATCGGTGCGGATTTCGAGCCGTTCGGTCGGACGGAACCGCACGTTGATGCCGTAGCCGGTGTACTTCTCGTCACGGGTTCGGGCGAAGCCCAGCGATTCTAGCTTGGTCTCGCCGGAAAAGCGCAGCGGCGCGCCGCTCGGGGCGATTTCCAGCGGGGTGAGCGAGCGGAAACCTTCGGTCAGCGCGAATTCGCTGCGATAGCGCGACTGGATGCGGCTGGACCGTTCGCCGTCGATCATGATGTCCCACTTCTCGTTGGGCTGCCACTGGATCGTCGCGAAATAGGCGCGCTGCTCTTCGTCGGAGCGCTGCTGGCGGAAGGTGTGCGAACCCGTCGGGAAGTAGAGCGCATTCGTCGAATTGGGATCGTACGTGCAGTTGCCGCTCGCGGTCGGGCCTATGCTGTTGCACGGCTTCACGGCGGTGGTGCCCTTGTAGAAGTCCTTGGGCAGGAAGGAATCGTTCAGCATGACGCCGGCGGAGAAACCGATGCGCCCGATCCCGGTGTCGAACTGATCGACGTAGGAGGCGGAAAGCCTGCGCCCGGGCGATTGGCCGGAGCGGTCGGCGTAGGACGAGTATATGCCCCTGAGGTCGGCCTGGAAGCGCGCCTTCTTGAGGTCGAGCGGTCGCAGCGCCTCGCTGGTGGTGAGGCCAAACAGCGCGCCCTCGACCTGGTCCGCCCCGTAGAAGCTGCGGTAGCCGACTTCCTTCTGCAGTTCGATCGGGAACTGGCGGAAGGAGATGTCGCGGAAATTGTTGGAACCGGTGATCTCGCGGCCGTTGAAGGTCGAGAAGCCGAAGAACGGCCCCATGTCACCGAAAGTGCCGTCTTCGGCCGGGTTTTCGAAGGTGACCGACTTCTTCGATTTCTTCTTCGTCTTTTCGATCAGCACGCTTCTGGTCGACGACTCTCCGGGGATCTGCGGACCAGCGATCGCGACGGTCTGGTCCGGCGGCGTCACTGTCTGGGCCTCGGCCATGACTGGATGCCATGCACCCACCGCGACACAGGACAGCAACGCAAGGCGCGCCCTGGCCTTGCGTGCGGCAAACGAAACCTTGCTGCGGCTGGCGTTGAACAGATCGGCGGAATCCGGCTGGCCGTACATCGTGTTAAGCTCCTCTCCCCCTCCCGGCGCCTTTCTCTTGATGGCGTGCCGGGCATGCGCTCCCAAACGCATATTGGATGAGCCCTTTTCGCGGCTGATCCTGTCAATCAGCCATCATTGCGCTGCAGCATCACTAAAAATGTTTCCGCTTGTTTGCTCGATAGCGAACAGAGCGGGAGAAAATCAAAGGATTACGCCGGCAATTCGCCTGCACATTGCGGCGGGCCGCACGATTTTTGATGGTGCTGCGCTGCAATGACGGCTCGCTGACAGGATTTCTCGCCAGAACGGCACACCACAACCGATAAGGTCGCGCGCCGATGCGCCGACCAGGGAGCGGCAGGCTAAGATGGCAAGCGATACACTTTTGACCGTGCTCGGATTTGGCATGGTCGTCACCTTCATGACCCTCATCATGCTCAAGCGGCTGTCGCCGCTGGTGGCGCTGACCCTGATCCCGATCGTCTTCGCGCTCGTCGCGGGGTTCGGCGGGAAGGAGCTGGGCGACATGATGCTGGCCGGCATTACCAAGCTGGCGCCGACGGGCATCATGCTGATGTTCGCGATCCTCTATTTCGGTCTGATGATCGACGTGGGCCTGTTCGATCCGGTGGTGCGGCGCATCGTCCAGGTTGTCGACGGCGACCCGGTGAAGATCCTGGTCGGCACGGCGGTGCTGGCCACCGTGGTTTCGCTCGATGGCGACGGTTCGACGACCTACATGATCACCGTCGCCTCGATGCTGCCGCTCTACCGGCGCATCGGCATGGACCCGCTCAAGCTCACCTGCGTGACCATCCTTGCGGGCGGCGTGATGAACCTCACGCCCTGGGGCGGCCCTCTGGCCCGCGCGGCGAGTGCGCTGCATGTCGAGCCGGGCGAGGTCTTCATGCCGATGATCCCGGTCATGGCGATCGGCGTGCTGGGCGTGATTGCGCTCGCCTATATCCTGGGCAAGCACGAGCGTGCACGCCTCGCGGCGACCGGCGGCGCGCGCCTGCCCGAAAGCGCCGTCCCTGCCGGGCTCATCGAGCCGACCGACACGGCCGACGCCGCGCTGAAGCGCCCCCGCCTGCTGTGGTTCAACGCGCTGCTGACGATCGGCCTGCTCGCCGGGCTGGTTTTCGCGGTGCTGCCGCTCTCGATCATGTTCATGATCGGCTTCGCCATCGCCATTCTTGTGAACTATCCCCGCCTCGAGGACCAGCGCGCGCGGATCGCCGGTCATGCCCGCAACGTCATCGCCGTCGTCTCGCTGATCTTCGCGGCGGGCATCTTCACCGGCATCCTGGGCGAGACCGGCATGGTCGAGGCGATGTCCAACAGCCTCCTCGCGCTCATCCCGCCGCAGGCCGGTCCGTTCCTCGCCCCGATCGTGGCGCTGGCGAGCCTGCCTTTGACGTTCTTCATTTCAAACGACGCGTTCTATTTTGGCGTCCTGCCGGTGGCGGCGAACGCGGCGCATGCTTACGGCATCGCGCCGCTGGAGATGGCCCGCGCCTCGCTGATCGGCCAGCCGGTGCACCTGCTGAGCCCGCTGGTCCCCTCGACTTACCTGCTGGTCGGCCTTGCCGGGGTCGAGTTCGGCGATCACCAGAAGTTCACGCTCAAGTGGGCGACGGTGATCTGCGTGCTGATGCTCGTCGCCTCGCTGGGCCTCGGCCTGTTTCCCTTCTTCGGCGCTCAAGGGTAAGGCGATGACGCGCATCGTCGTTGGAACCGGGCTGCTTGCCCTCGCGCCCGCCTGCCTGCTCCTGTCGTCCTGCGGCAAGGACGAAGGCAAGAAGGACAAGGCGCCGCCGACCGTCGGCTTCGTGGTCGTCCAGCCGACCAGCGTGCCCGTCGACACCGAACTGGCGGGCCGCGTCAGCGCGCTGCAGATGTCCGAGGTGCGCCCGCAAGTGGCCGGTATCGTGCGCCGCCGCTTCTTCAAGGAAGGCAGCCTGGTCACCAAGGGGCAGACCCTCTACGAGATCGACCCGCGCGTCTATTCGGCGGCGGTGGACGAGGCCGTGGCCAACCGCAACAGCGCGATGGCAAGCGCCGATTCCGCCCGGGAACTCGCCGATCGCTACAAGCCGCTCGCCGACATGGAAGCGGTGGCGCGGCAGGACTACGTCAACGCGGCGGCGCAGGCCCGCCAGACCCGCGCCGCCGTCGCGCAGGCACAGGCGCGCCTGCGCTCGGCCCAAGTCAGCCTCCAGTTCACCCGTGTCCCCGCGCCGATCTCAGGCCGCATCGGCCGCTCGCTCTTTACCGAGGGCGCACTGGTCACCGCCAATCAGGCCGAGCCGCTGGCGGTGATCCAGCGGATGGATCCGGTCTTCGTCGATATCCAGCAGTCGAGCGCGGAACTGCTGCGCCTGCGCCGCGCGCTTGCCGATGGATCGACCCCCGGCGACGCCTCCGTGCGGTTGAAGCTGGAAGACGGCAGCGACTACGAGTTGCCCGGCAAGATCGCGTTCTCCGAAGTCATCGTCGATCCCACCACCGGGACGGTGACCTTGCGGGCATCGTTCCCCAACCCCGACGGCGTGTTGCTGCCGGGCATGTTCGTGCGCGCCCGCTTCGTCCAGCAGGTCAATTCCAGGGCCTTCCTGATCCCCCAGCAGGCCCTGCGCCGCGATCCTCGGGGCGCCGCCAGCGTCTACGTGGTCGAGGGTGACAAGGCGGTGGAGCGCAAGGTCGTCGTGCCTTCCGCGCAAGGCACCTCTTGGGTCGTCACCTCGGGCCTCAAGCCCGGCGACAGGCTGATCATCCAGGGCCTCGGCAATATCCGGCCGGACATCGCCGTGAAGCCCGTGCCCGCATCCGAGCCGCAGAAGGTGGCGCCCAAGAAGACGAAGAAGGGCGCCTGACCCGCCATGTCGAGCATCTTCATCAAGCGGCCCATTCTCGCCTGGGTCATCGCCATCCTCACCATGCTTGCGGGCGGGCTCGCGATCGCCGGGCTGCCGATCGCGCAGTACCCGGACGTCGCCCCGCCGCAGGTAAACATTCGCGCCAGCTATCCCGGCGCCAATGCCGAGACGCTGCAGAACAGCGTCACGCAGGTCATCGAGCAGACGCTGACCGGCGTGGACCACCTGCTCTACTTCTCCTCCACGTCGAGTTCGCGCGGGCAGGCCGTCATCACCGCGACGTTCGCGAAGGGCGTCGATCCCGATACCGCGCAAGTGCAGGTGCAGAACCAGGTGCAGCAGGCGCTGCCCCGCCTGCCGACGCAAGTGCAGCAGCAGGGGCTGCGCGTCACCAAGTCCAATCCCGACCTGCTGATGATCGTCACTGTCTATGACGAGACCGACCGGCTCACCAATCAGGACGTCTCCGATCTCCTGACCTCGCGCGTGCAGGACACCGTCGCGCGGGTCAGCGGCGTGGGCGACATCGACGTCTTCGGCGCCCCCTATGCCATGCGCATCTGGCTGATCCCGGAGAAGCTGGCGAGCTACCAGCTCATGCCGTCCGACATCATCAACGCCATCCGCAAGCAGAACACCGAAGTGGCAGCGGGCGAGATCGGCGGCCAGCCGCAGCCGCGCACGCAGATGCTCAACGCCACCGTAACCGCGCAGTCGCGGCTCCAGACCCCGGCGCAGTTCGCCGCGATCATCGTCAAGACCCAGCCGAGCGGCGCGACGATCAGGCTGGCCGATGTCGCCCGCGTGGAACTGGGCGCGGAAAGCTACCAGACCGTCAGCCGCCTGAACGGCCACCCCGGCGCGGGCATGGCGATTTCGCTGGCACCCGGCGCGGACGCGCTGAAGACGGCCGAAATGGTCAGGGCGGAAGTGGAGAAGGTGGCGAAGACCTTCCCGCCGGGCATGCAGTACGCCTACGCCAACGATGCGACCGACTTCATCACGCTGTCGGTGGACGAGGTGGTCAAGACGCTGATCGAGGCGATCGTCCTCGTCGTCATCGTCATGTTCGTGTTCCTCCAAAGCTGGCGCGCCACGCTGATCCCCGCGATTGCGGTGCCCGTGGTGCTGCTCGGCACCTTCGGGATCATCTATCTGGCGGGCTTCTCGATCAACACGATGACGCTGTTCGCGCTCGTGCTGGCGATCGGGCTGCTCGTCGATGACGCGATCGTCGTGGTCGAGAACGTCGAGCGTCTGATGGAGGAGAACCCGTCGCTGACGCCAAGGCAGGCGACGTTCCAGTCGATGAAGGAGATCCAGGTCGCGCTGGTGGCGATCGCGGTCGTGCTGTCGGCGGTGTTCCTGCCGATGGCGTTCTTCGGCGGATCGACCGGCGTGATCTATCGCCAGTTCTCGCTCACCATCGTCGCCTCGATGACCTTGTCGGTGCTGGTGGCTCTGATCCTCAGCCCGGCGCTGACCGCCACCCTGTTGCGGCAGAAGCACCGCGGTGAGGCGCGCAAGGGGGCGCTTGCGCGGCTGCACCGGATTGGCGACAGGTTCAACGCCGCGATCGAGAACGGCACGCAGAGGTATCTTTCCGGCGCGCGCACGGTGCTGAAGCGCAAGTGGGCTTCGCTGGCAGTGTTCGCTCTGATTTCCGCCGCGCTTTACGGCCTGTTCGTGATGCTGCCGACCGGTTTCCTGCCCAACGAGGACCAGGGCATCGCCCGCGTCCGCTTCGAACTGCCGCCCGGCGCGACGCAGGGCCGCACGCTGGAGGTCGAGAACGAGATCGAGCGCTATTTCGCGAAATACGAGAAGGACAACGTCGATCTCATGCTGCTCAATGCGGGCGGCGGCGGTGCTTCGGGCCAGAACACTGGGCAGGGGTTCCTCAACCTGACCGACTGGGCGAAGCGCAGCGGCGAGGAGAACACCGCCGACGCCATCACCAAGCGGGCGACCAAGGCGTTCAAGAGCCTGCGCGATGCCAAGGCGGTCGCGCAGGTTCCGCCCTCGATCCGCGGTCTTGGCAAGTCGGCGGGATTCACCATGCTGCTGCAGAACGCCACCGGGATGCCGCAGGCCGAATTTGCGGCTGCCCGCGCGAAGCTGCTCGAGCTGGCCTCGTCCGACCCGATGCTGAACGCGGTGACGGTGACCGAACTGCCGGACGTCGATACCTTCAAGGTCGACGTCGACCAGCAGAAGATCGCCGCATCAGGCTTGGATCAGGACGACGTCAACGCCACGCTGGCCACGGCATGGGGCGGGCGCTACGTGAACGACTTCATCGACCGTGGCCGGGTCAAGCGCGTCTATGTGCAGGGCGACGCCCCGTACCGCGACGAGCCCACCGACATCGACCAGTGGTTCGTCCGCGCGCAGACCGGCGCAATGGTGCCGTTCTCCTCCTTCGCCAGTACGAGCTGGTCGGTGGTCCCCACCAGCCTGTCGCGCTTCCAGGGCCTGCCTTCGTTTGAATTCTCGGGCCAGGCGGCAAGCGGGTACAGCTCGGGCCAGGCGATGGATCGCATGGAACAGCTCGCCGCCCAAATCCCCGGCACGACGGTCGCATGGTCGGGCCTGTCCTATCAGGAGCGGCTGTCGTCGGGTCAGGCGCCGATGCTCTATGCGCTGTCGCTGATCGTCGTGTTCCTCTGCCTTGCGGCGCTCTACGAGAGCTGGACGATTCCGCTTGCGGTGCTTTTGGTGGTGCCTTTGGGTCTCATAGGTGCCGTTGTGGCCGTCAGCTTGCGCGGCCTGGACAACGACATCTACCTTCAGATCGGCCTGCTGACGACGATGGGGCTGGCGGCGAAGAACGCGATCCTGATGATCGAGTTCGCGGAACAGGCGGAAAAGCGCGGCAGCAGCGTGATGGAAGCCGCCTTCGAGGCTGCGCGCGTCAGGCTCCGCCCGATCCTGATGACCAGCTTCGCCTTCATTTTCGGCGTCCTCCCGCTCGCGCTTTCCACCGGCGCGGGCGCGAACAGCCGCATCGCCATTGGCACCTCTGTCGTGGGCGGGATGATCACCGCGACGATCCTGGCGATCTTCTACATCCCGTTCTTCTTCGTGCTGGTGCGGGCAGCCGCGCTCAAGCTGGGCGGCAGGGAGCATCCCGCGCGGCCGCAGGAGGAAATGGCATGAAGCCTATGAAATTCGCCCTGCCGCTGCTGCTTTCGGCCTGCTCGATGGCGCCGCGGGATGTGGCGGTAGCGCCGCCGGTGCCGGAAACCTGGCCGAGCGGGCCGGCCTATGGCGCACCGCAAGCTGCCTTGCCCGAAACAATCGGTTATCGCGGCATCTTCGCCGACCAGCGGCTGCAGAGCCTGATCGAGCAGGCGCTGGAGAGCAACCGCGACCTCAAGGTCGCCGCCGCCAACGTCATGGCGGCGCGAGCGCAAGTTCGTATCCAGCGCGCGGAGCAATTGCCCCAGCTCGACCTGACCGCCGGTGCCACGCATACGCGCAGCAACAACGGCACCCTGGGCAATCAGGGCGCCGCGACCGGCGGGCAGGTCCGATCGCGTACGAGCTATTCGGCGCAGCTGGGCATCACCGCCTTCGAACTGGACCTGTTCGGCAGGCTGGCATCGCTGAGCGAGGCCGAACAGAATCGCTATCTCGCAAGCGAAGCGGGCGCCCGCGCCACGCGGCTCGCGCTCGTGGGGGACATCGCGGACGGCTGGCTGGCCCATGCCGCCGATGCGTCGCTGCTGCAGGTCGCGCTCGATACCGTCGCCAGTGCGCAGCGGACCGTCGCGCTCACCCGTGCGCGCCTGGACGGGGGCATCGCGCCGCGCTCGGACTTGCGACAGGCGGAGCAGATCCTCGCCACCGCCGAGGCGGACGTTGCGAGGCAGCGCACCGCGCTGGCGCAGGACATCAACGGTCTGCAGCTTCTCGTCGGAGGCCCGATCGCGAATGACCTGCTCCCCGACCGGATCGAGCAGGCCGCGCAAGGCGTAAAGGAGGTCCCCGCAGGGGTGGATTCCCGGGTTCTGCTGCGACGGCCCGACGTCATCCAGGCCGAATACCTGATGCTTGCGGAAAATGCCGAGATCGGCGCCGCACGGGCAGCCATGTTCCCCCGCATCTCGCTCACCGGCCTGCTGGGCTTCGCGAGCAACGCGCTCTCCGGCCTCTTTACCGGCGGGGCGTTTCGCTACTCGGGTTCGGGGGATGCCAGCTATGCCATCTTCCAGGCGGGCGCGGCGAAGGCGGGTGTTCGCCTCTCGCAGGCACAGCGGGATGCGGCGCTGGCCACTTACGAAAAGTCGATCCAGTCGGCCTTTCGCGACGTGGCGGACGGGCTCGCACGGCGCGGCACGATCGACGCGGAAATGGCCGCGATCCGCCGTCAGGCCGTGGCCGCCGAAGATGGCTATGCGCTTGCCGATGCCCGATACCGGCGCGGCGTCGATACGTTCCTTTCCAGTCTCGTCGCCCAGCGCGCCGCCTATTCCGCGCGGCGCGACATCGTCGCCATAGAACTGGAGGCCGCGAGCAACCGCGTCGCGCTGTTCCGTGCCCTCGGCGGCGATGCCCGCTGGGAATGACGGCGCGTAACCGCTTTTCTTACTGACTTCCTGCCCCGAATTCCTGCGAGGTGATCCCCTTGTCCATGTTCGATACCATGGCGTCCGACGCCATGCATCTGGCCGACCCCGTCATGCTGGCATCGCTCGGCCAGATCGTGCTGATCGACGTCGTCCTTGCCGCCGACAACGCCATCGTCGTCGGGGCGCTGGCGGCGGGTTTCTCGCCGTCGCGGCGGCACCGCATCATTCTCATGGGGATCGCGGCGGCGCTGGTGCTGCGCATCGTTTTCGCACTTGCGGTGACGCAGTTGCTGCAGGTGACGGGACTGGTGTTTGCAGGCGGCCTGCTGCTGCTCTGGGTCGGCTGGAAATTCTGGCGCGAACTGCAGGCATCCGGCGACGATGCGGAGATTGCGGCCAAGCCGGCAGCGCCCAAGTCCTTCGCTGCAGCAGCGGTGGCCGTCATGGTGGCGGACGTCAGCATGAGCCTCGACAACGTCCTGGCCGTGGCCGGAGTGGCGCGAGAGCATCCCGGCCTGCTCGTTACCGGGCTGGTGCTATCCGTGGTGCTGATGGGCGTGGCCGCGAACTTCCTGGCGCGACTGATTGAGCGGTATCGCTGGATCGCCTATATCGGCCTTGCCGCCATCCTCTTCGTGGCGCTGCGTATGATCTACGAAGGCATTCTCGATCCCGAGCGGGGCCTTGCCGCGTTTCTGCAATAAGGCAGCAGCTCCGGCGGCGCGATGCACCGCCGGAGCCGTTGGACCTCAGTCGATCGCGTCGAGCTTGGCCAGCTGTTCCTTCGCGGCCTCGGGGGTGAGGGGCAGATACTTGCCATCGGCCTGCACCGCCGCCTGGCCTTCACGGCTGAGGACGTAGCGCAGGAATTCCTTGACCTTGGGGTCGATCGGCTTCCCCTTCTGCTTCTTCACGTAATAATAGACGTCGCGAAGCAGCGGATAGCTGCGATCCTGCACGGTCTTGAGCGTCAGCGGAACCGGGGCGCCCTTGCCGGTTGAGAGGGCGAGGACCTTCCCGCCGGGCTGGGCGAAGGGCATGCCGGTATAGCCGATGCCGTAAGGGTCGGCAGCGACCGCGTTCATGATGAGTTCGCCGCCCGCCGTCAGCGATCCGTCCTTCTTCAGCCCGGTGATGTTCGAATAGGCGCGCAGGTCCTCGTTCCACTTGGACGATCCCTTGAGCACCTTCTTGTCGATCTCGTCCTGGAAGTGGTACTTCGCGTTGTAGCCGTAGACGTGGATCGGCTTGTCGGCCCACTTGCCTTTAAGGCCCAGCTGCCCCCAGGTCCGGATGTTCTTCTCCGGTCCGCGCGCCCAGTCCGTGCGCCAGGTCAGTCCGTCCCAGCCGCCATCGCGCCGTGCGCCGAAGATGCCGTCGAGCTGCTCCATGCTGAGCGAGGCGAGCGGGTTGTCCTTGTTGACGAAGAAGCCGAGCGCATACGTCCAGCCGCGCACGTCGAAGCTGCCGGTGGCCATGACGATCTCGACCAGTTCGGTCGAACTCGCGCCGTCGTCACCGCCGCCCGCGCCTTCGCGCTCGAAGCCCTTGAGTTCGTCCCACAGCGCCTGACGGCCCATCGGCGCGAGGTCCGCGACGTTTGCCACCAACCCGGGGAAGCCGACGGCGGAGGAGTAGAGGTTGTCGGAGAACTGGATGCCGGGCTGATGCTTCCTGAACTCGGCTTCCCAGACATCGACGAGCCCGGAATCCTTGATGTAGTTGTTACCCCACTGCCGGATCGTGCCCGAGACCTGCTGCTGCGGCTTGTAGGATTCGAGCCCGGAGATATCGAACTGGGGCTCGTAGAATTTCTTCACCTTGCGGATCTTGGTGCCGATCGCACGGGCCTTCGACAGGGCGTCCGCATCGCGGGTGGTTTCCGGCTGCGCGCCTTGCTCGGCCGCGATCGAAGCCGATGGTGCCGCCGACAGCAACAGCGCGGCAGTCAACGCCAAAAATTTCATGGTATCCTCTCCTGACAATGGCGACACGATACGTGCCTGCCGGTCAGGATGGCAGTTCAACCTATCATCCACCTGACATTGCAGCGCAGCAACGGCGTGACGCGGGCTTTCTTCAGGGGGACTGCCGTTCCATCAGGCTGTCCCAGTTTTCCAGCAGGCGCCGTCGTTTGTGTTGATCGAGGTAGACCAGCAAGCCCGGCCCAAGCGGCACCGGACGGACGATGCCCGATTCGGTGATGCCGATGCCGCCGGTGACCGCATCCTCGCGGATGCCGTAGAACCCTGTATTGCGCGAGAGCGCGCGCTGGCCTTCCGGCGAGAGCAGGAATTCCAGGAAGGCATGCGCGCCCTGCGGGTTTGCCGCGTTGCGCGGGATGACGGCGGTGCGCAGGATGGCGAGGGTGAATTCGTGCGGGAACACGATCTCGAGCGGCGCCCCAGCAGCCTGCCGCCGCCGCGCGTAGCTGCTCAGGCTGTTGTAGGACATCGCCAGCTCGCCCCGGTCCAGCCTGCGGAAGATGGCGGAACTGTCTTCGTCGAGGAAGACCCCGCTTTCACCGAAGGCACGGAACAGGGCACTCGCGTCGCCGGACTGGCGATAATCCTGCGACAGCATCAGGTAGCCGGTGCCGCTGCGGCGAGGGTCGAAAGTGCCGATCCTGCCGCGCCAGAAAGCGGGGTCGGCTGCGATCGCCTCCAGCAGTTCGGAACGTGAGCGCGGGATGGTGCGACCATGCATGACGTTCGTGTTGAACACCATGACGATGGGCTCGAAAGTGACGCCAAAAGCCTCGTTGCGCCAGCGTGCCCAAGGCGGGAGCGCGGCGGCATTCTGCGAGACATGAGGACTGGATGCACCATCGTTGACGAGCTTGACCTGCAGATCCATCGAAGTGCTGAGCGTGAAATCCGCCCCGCTGCGCCTTTTCGCCAGATCATCGGCGACCTTGCGGTAGATGGAGAGGCCGTCCATCTCGTGATACTCGATGGTCGTCGAAGGATTTTTCTGGTGAAATGCCCGGATGGCCGGAGCGAGAAGGCTCTCCCCGCTGGTGCCCAGCACGATCACCTTCGAGCGCGGAGCCCTGCCGCCGTGCGAAACCGGGAAGATGGTGGCGGCAAGCGCCGCCGCGACCGCCAGCACGACGACGGCAATGATGACCGGTCGCCTGCTCATGCCTCTTGCACCAATGCCGGAATGCCGATGCGCACGATGAGACCTCCGCCTGGCCGGTCGAGCAGTGCGATCGTCCCTCCATGGCTGTTCACCGCGCGGCGGGCGATGGCGAGGCCCAGACCGGCACCGCCACGGGGCTGCGCGCCCTGGACGAAGCGCTCGAAACTTGCCTCCTTCATAGGGTCCGAGATGCCCCGGCCCCGGTCCGCGACGTCGATTAGGTAAGTCTCGCCCTCCAGGCGAAGGCCGAGTTCGGCTTCACCTCCTCCATGGACCCAGGCATTGTCGACGACGTTGCGCAGCGCTTCTGCAAGCATGAGCGGATCGCCCTGCGCCGGGGCTTCGTCGATCGCAATCGTCAGGTCGCACGTGCCGTCCTGGCGAAAGGCGGTCATTTCATGGACGGTTTCGCGCACCACGTCGATCACGTCGAACCGCTCGGAAGCCAGCGTGTCCGAGCGATGGCTCATCGTCGCGTCGCTGAGCATCTGGTTCACGAGCCGGGTCAGCTTCGCTGCATTGCGCTCGACCGCGTCGAGGCTGCGGCCGAGATCTTTCGCATCCGCCCGGTCCGCGACCTGCGCCTGCGCCCGGATCGCGGCGAGCGGCGTGCGCAACTGATGCGCGGCCTCGCCGACGAAACTGCGCAAGGTGTGGATGTTGAGCCGCAGGCGCTCCATGAAGCCGTCGATCGCGGAGACTAGGGGCACCACTTCGGAAGGGACCGGGGCGCTGATCGGATGCAGGTCGGTCGGCGCGCGGGTGGACAGTTCGTCGCCGATCCGTGTGAGCGGGCGCAGGGCATGGCCTACCCCGAACCACATGATCAGCAGGCCCACGATCGTCATGAAGGCGATCGGGAAAAGCGACCGGAGCACGAGTTCATGGACCAGCGCGCTATGGGCGCGCCGGGTCTGGCCCACCTCGACCCAGACCGGACGCAGGTTCGAGGGCGCGTCCACGCTTGCCAGCTTGCGCCCGACGGTGACGAAACGGACTGGCTCGCCGCGATAGTCCGCAGTGAAGAACGTCGCATCGGGGCGATAGGCGCTGGCGCGCGGGGCGACCGGGGACAGCGGGAGATCGCCATAGCCGGTGACGGTGTGCCCGGCGTCGTCGAAGACACGGTAGAACACGCGATCCTCCGGGGCCGCGCCGAGCGTTTCGAATGCCGAATACGGTATGTCGACGTCGAAGCCGGCGTTGGTCACGACGAGCGTTTCCGCGATGGAGCGTCCCGCGCTGGCCAGCAGCCGGTCGTACAATCTGTCCGCAGCGGTGCGTCCGAACGCGA
Source organism: Novosphingobium sp. HR1a (assembly GCF_015594425.1). Taxonomy (NCBI): domain Bacteria; kingdom Pseudomonadati; phylum Pseudomonadota; class Alphaproteobacteria; order Sphingomonadales; family Sphingomonadaceae; genus Novosphingobium; species Novosphingobium sp. HR1a. The sequence goes on along the minus strand of NZ_JABXWS010000063.1, from coordinate 135,043 downwards.
ACGCGGCAGCGTAGAGCCCCAGCATGCCGACCAGGAAAAGCGCCGCCATGCCCGCCGCAAGGCGCAGGCGGAGCGAGAACGTCCTAGGCGTTCGCGTCATTGGGCTCGGCCACGTAGCCCATGCCGCGCACCGTCCTGATCGTCAGCGCCTCCCCCAGCTTGCGGCGCAGGCGGCCGATGTAGAGTTCGATGGCATTTGCCCCGGCGTCGTCGTCGAAGTCGAACAGTTGCGCGCCGATCTGCTCCTTGGTCAGCACCTTGCCGATGTTGCCCATCAGGATTTCGAGCAGCCGGTACTCGCGGTTGGGCAGGTGGACCTGGATATCGTCGAGCAGCGCGCGCTTGGCGCTGCGGTCAAACACCAGCTTGCCCAATGTCGTGGTGCTGGTGGTGACGGACTGGGTGCGGCGCAGCAGCACACGGCACCGCGCATCCAGTTCCCGGAAATCGAACGGCTTGGACATGTAATCGTCGGCGCCGACATCGAGCCCGGTGACACGATCCTCGATATCCGATCGCGCCGTCAGCATCAGGACCGGGCACCGGTCTCCCCGGCTGCGCAGGCCCTGCAGGACGGAAAAGCCGTCCATCCCGGGAAGTCCGATATCGAGGATGACGAGGTCGAACGGCTGGTATTTCAGCACGTCGTCGGCTTCCTCGCCGTCCTTGAGCCAGTCGAGAGCGTGGCCGTCGCCGCGCAGCCGCCTTGCGATGGCGTCGCCAACATCCTCGTCGTCCTCAACCAGAAGAATGCGCAATCGTTCTCTCCCTTACGCAATTGCTGCGCAGCATGGGGCTGTTTGCATGCTCAGTTCAAGACCTGAGCGGCGGCAAATTTCGCTTGTGAAGAAATTCCGCGATGCTGCGCCGCAATGACGGCTCGTTGACAGCTTCGTCCGGCAGAACGGGGTCCATTGACAGACGGCGCGATGCGTCGTCAGGGGCAATAATCGGGAGAGAGACATGACTTCCAGGTCTGGAAGAACTGCTGCTGTACATCGCTCGACCAGCCGCGCGCTGGCCGCAAGTTCGCGCTACGCGATCGGGGCCGTCATGCTCTGCGGGCTCGCAGCGGCGCAGGCTCAGGACACCGCGCCGCCGGCGCCGTCGCACGCACAGGACGACAAGCGCGCGACCGGCGAGAGCTACCAGCAGATCATCGACCGGCTGGGCGACGGGATGCTCGAAAACCTCGTCATTCGCGGCGAGCACAACGCGCGGACCGACGCGCGCGCCAAGAAGCGATTCTATACCCAACTGGCGCCGATGGACGATTATCCGGCCTATGCGCCCAAGCAGCAGCTTTCCGGTACGATCCGCATTTCCGGGCTTTACCTGCACGACGGGCTGATCAAGGATCAGTGGGTCGCGGCGTTCCAGAAGTTCCAGCCGGGCGTGAAGGTCGAGATCGTCCAGCAAGGCACGATCGCGTCTGGCAAGGTCGACATCCAGACCGGCCCGCGCATCGCCGACCGCCTGCGCGAAGTGTCGGAATACGAGCGCTCGACCAAGCAGCGCATCTTCGAGGTGGACTGGGCGACGGGATCATACAACGTTCCGGGCTGGAGCCCCGGTTTCGTCATCTTCGTGCACAAGGACAACCCGATCGCGCACATGTCGGTCGACCAGCTCGACGGCATCTTCGCGGGCGCGCGGACCGGCGGCTGGAAGGGCACGACCTGGGATCCGGGCTCGGCGCGGGGAGCGGACAAGAACCTGCGGACCTGGGGCCAACTGGGCCTGACCGGGGAATGGGCGGACAAGCCCATCCACATCTACGGCCGCCCGCTCAAGTACAACATCCAGCTCGGCTTCGAGCGCAAGGTGTTCCAGGGCGGCGACATCTGGAACGAGAATACCATGGAGTATTCGCACGAGATGAACCCGGACTATACCCGGTACACCTCGTCGGTCGAAATGGTGAAGGACATGGCTGCCGACAAGTACGGCATCGTGTTCAGCGACATGGGCTCGTCGATTCCCGGCGTGAGGGCGCTGCCGCTTGCGGCCACCAAGGCGGGGCCGTTCGTGGCCATCACCGAGCAGTCGCTGCGCGACCGCAGCTATCCGCTGTTCATCGAGCAGTGGGCGCAGGCGCGCCTTGCGCCGGGCAAACCGCTCAATCCGCTGGTGAAGGAATTCCTTACCTTCATGCTCAGCCGGGAAGGGCAGGATGCGATCCAGCGCGATGGCAAGTGGTTCACCGTCCCGGCCTCGCACGCGCGCGAGATGATCGCCAGGCTCGATGCCATCGGCCCGCAGGTCGATGAGCGCGAACTCGGGCTGCAGACCGACATGATCGCGCCCAAGAAGTGGGAAGGCGAAAGCCCCGACGAAACCGGCAAGGTTTCGGCTACGCAGGCGTACTACACGAAGCGGTTCGACCTTTCGGGCCTGCCCGCTTACAAGCCGGGCGCGCAGGTATCAGGCGTGATCCGCATGCCCGCGAGTGGGCAGATGATGGCCAGCAAGGTCGGCCCGGCATTGGTCGCTGCCTTCGAAAAGCTGCACCCGGGCGTCAAGTTCGAATTCAAGGACGGCGATCTCAATTCGGGGCAGGTCGATGTCTCGATGGGCCGCAAGTGGACGACCTACTTCGCGGGCGAATACTACAACTTCCAGATGAAGCACGAACGCTCCCCGCGCGAGATACAGATCGCGACCGGGTCGGCCGATGTTTCGGGCTGGAGCCCCGCGTTCGCGATCCTGGTGAACGCAAAGAACCCGATCAAGGGCCTCAGCGTGAAGCAGCTCGACGGCATCTTCGGAGGACCGCGTCGCGGCGGCTGGGCCGGTACGACCTGGCGCCGTCAGGCCGGGCGCGGTGCGGACCAGAACATCCGGACCTGGGCGCAGGCCGGGGTCACGGGCTACTGCGCCAACAAGCCGATCAACGTGGTCATCCCGCCGCTCAAGTATCACCTGATGTCGGTGTTCGAGCGCAAGGTGCTGGCGGGCGGCAATATCTGGAACGACACCGCGCGGGAAGTTCCGCTCGCGCTGAACGCGGACAAGAGCCGGACCGTGCCGAGCGCGGACCGCGCGAAGATCGTCGCCGAGGACCCTTGCGCGATCACCTTCGCGCCCTCGACCTTCGCGGCGGCGGGGACGCGCGTGGTGCCGATCTCGGACGCAAAGGGCAAGGCGTTCGTCAAGCCCAGCCTCGATACCGTGCAGCAGGGCAGCTATCCACTGGGTCTCGGCGTCTATGCCTATGCGGACCAGCTTGCAGGCCAGCCGATGGAGCCCCGGCTCAAGGAATTCCTGCGCTTTGTCCTGAGCCGGGAGGGTCAGGAGATCGTCCAGGCCGACGGCAAGTGGCTGCCGCTGACGGCCAAGGTCGCGCGGGCGCAGATGGAAAAGCTCGACGTGGTGACACCGCAGGTCGTTGCGCCCAAGCCTGCGAAGAAGCCTGACATCTACCTGCCGCCGGACTCGTCCGAAGGATCCTGACGCAGCTGCAGCGCACTAGCCCCAACATTTGCGCTGCCGACGCGCCACCAACCTTGGGGCGAACGCAAGTTCGCCCCATTCTTTTTGCGCTGTCGCGGCGGTTCAGCGAACCGCGTAGCTGGCGACAAAACCCAGATGGTCCGACAATTCGGTCCCGCCGTTGCCGATGCCGAAGGGCACTTCCAGGTCGCGCAAGGCCAGTCCCTCGTCTGTGCCGGCGCGGAAATACTGCTTGTCCTTGGCGCGTGAGAGGATCGCGGTGCGGTCGCGCGCGGCCATCCCCGTCGTGTCGATCGAATTCGCCAGAGACGTTGCCTCCCGCGCCCCGGGCACGATGCCGCCTTCGGCCTCCTCGGCCGCGACGCGGTTGGGGTCGTGGCCGAGATTGAAATCCCCGCCGAAGATGATGTCCGTATCGGCCTGCACATTGGCGCGAATGAAGTTGCGTGCGGCGGCGACTTGCAACGCATAGGCGGTATTGGCCCGGTTCACGTCGACGCCGGAAGCCTTGCGTGAGTTGAGATGGGTGTCGGCGATGGCGACGGGGCCATCGTGTCCCGGCACCTTTATCCACGCTAGCAGCACACCCTTGGCGGCCAGGCAGTCGAAGCCGGCGCACATGTCGGCCGGGAACGCCATCTTGCGCGTGCGGACTATGGGATAGTCGGACAGGATCACGAGGCCGCTATCGACCCATTTACCGAGGCTTTCCCCCTTGATCCAGGACGCGCCCGCGGCAAGATCTGTGGGCGCACTCCGCACGTCGGAGATTTGCGGCCCCAGCGCGACATGAGCGTATCCGGCGGCCTGCGCGATGGCCTTGGCTTCCGGTATGAAGGCCTCCTGAAGCAGGACGACATGCGGCTGCACCCCGGCGCGGCGCAAGTAGCCCAGGCGCTGCCCGATCTCGGTCAGCTTGCCGGCGCGGCCGTAGGCGGCGGGGAAGGGCAAGCCCTTGACGTTGTAGGTCATGACCGAAAGCTCGCCCGCCACATGCGGACGGGCGTGCACCGGCTCGGGCGAGACGGCGGCGGGGGAAGGCAGGGACAAGTTCAGGGCGAGGATTCCCGCCAGGGTGGCGACGGTCAACATGCGCAGGCGCTTCACGCGAGATACTCCCACAGGTTCACGCAGTAGACCCCGCGGTCCGGCGTGACCCGCACCTTCGAAATTCGATGTGCGGTTCCCTGCAGGCGACGGAGTCCCAGCATTGTCCCGGGTTTGTCGGACAGCAACGGAAGGGAAGCGGCGCGGATGCGCGGAACCGGAACCTTGAGTCTATTTTGCGTGCTGGCGGCGGCGGCGGCGGCGGCGGCGGCTGCGCCGGCCGGTGCGGAGGCACGCTCTGCAAAGATGCACGGTGCCCGCGCGGTCTCGCTCCTGCCTGAACAAGTGCGCTGGAGCGGGCACGATCGCGGCATCGTGGATCGCGGGAAGGCCGTCAGTCTGGCGGTCGATGGCGGAGATGCGGGCTGGAGCTTCGACTACCTGTCCCTGCGATCCTCACGCGATGGCGACGTGGACTGCTGCGCGTCGGGCGATCATTTCAGCGATCATCAGGCAGGGCTGCGCGCATGGCACGCCGTGGGCGACGGGGACACCGTCGGACTACGCGCCGATATCGGCAAGGCGGGGCGTCGCAGCATGTCTCCCGCGGTGCTTCCCGCGAAATCGACGGCGGGCTACGCATCGGCGCAGGTGACCTGGGATCATCGCGGCCAGTGGTCGGTCTCGACCGGATGGTTCCGGCAGGGCGGCTGGGGTGGCCGGCAGATGGACCTCGATGTGATACGGATGGGCAACGGTGAACCGGCGGCGGCACGCGGTGTGCGCGCCGCCTTGCGGATGAACCTGAGCGACGGGGGTGACGACGCGCGCACCTGGCTGATGCTGGAGGCTCGCGAAGGCCGCCGCGCGGTCGGCGCCGGAACGGGAATGCGCCATGCGAGCGACGTCGGGTTTACCCTGACGTCGATGTTCTGAATGGGCGCGATGATGACACCGGCGGCTCGTTCGCGTAAGGGTCTGCTCCGCCCTGGAGGGGAGACTGCATTTGCCAAGGCTGGACGGGCAATGACATCCGATGGCCACGAAGTTCCGGTCGATGCCGGCCTGCGCCAGTTGTGCCTGACGCTGCGGCCCGAACTGCGCCGGTTCCTGCTGGCGCGCCGTGTCAGCGAGACGGACGTCGACGACCTGTTGCAGGACCTGTTTCTCCGGGTGGAGACGAGTGTGACCGGACCGGTACGCTCGCCGCGGGCCTATCTCTACCAGATGCTCAACAACATGGCGCATACCCGCCGCCGTACCGAAGCGCGGCAGCAGGCTCGCGATGCGGACTGGCTCGGCGCGCCGTCCGGCCTGGCTGCGACGGATATCGAGATGGCGGATCTCGCTCCGGACCAGGAGACGACGCTGCTCGCCCGCGATCATCTGGCTCGCGTGGAAGCGCGGCTGGCAAAGCTGCCGGAACGCACGGCCTACGTCTTCCGGCAATATCGCATCGCAGGCGTGTCGCAGAAGGAGATCGCGCGCGATCTCGGCATCAGCCTGAGCGCGGTCGAAAAACATCTCCAGCGCGCCTATGGCGCCGTACTTGAAATCCGCAATCGTCTGAACCCGGAGGCGATGCCGCCGACCGGTTCAGGCGGGACAGTCCTCGACACTGCAGGAGGCACCGATGCAGCCGCTCGCTGAACAGACCATGCGCGATGCAGCGATCGCCTGGCACTTGCGCCTGAGCGATGGTTCGGACGCGGACTGGGGCGGTTTCGCCGACTGGCTCGAAGCCGATCCGCGCCACAACGACATCTACGAAGCCGTCTGCGACGCCGACCTGGCGCTGGAGCCGGCGGTGGAGATCGCCCGCGAAGCGCCCGCTGAAGTCGAGGTCGATCCGTTCCCGGAGATGGCGCAGCTGCGCCCCGCACGCCGCTGGATGTGGCCGGCAATGGCCGCTTCCGTCGCTTTCGCAGCGCTGGGCACCTGGGCCGGTTCCGGCCTTCTGTCGAGCGATTATTCGGTGCGTACCGCACCTGGAGAGACCCGGACTTTCGCGCTGTCTGACGGCACGCGTATCGTCCTTAACGGCGGGACGGAGATCGTGCTGGACAAGTCCGATCCCCGGGTCGCCACGCTCAAGGGCGGTGAGGCGCAGTTCACGGTTAGTCATGACGCCGCGCGGCCCTTCACGCTGTCGGTCGGTGACCAGCGCATCGTCGATGTGGGCACCGTATTCAACGTGCGCAGTGGCAAGGACGTGCTGCGGGTCGAAGTGGCCGAAGGCGCGGTGCGCTTCGAGGACGGCATGACTCGCCTGCGCCTGAATGCCGGGGATACGCTCGATGCGGGGAGCGGCAGCATCGTCGAAGGTTCGAAGCCGGCGGCGGAGATCGGCGGCTGGACACGCGGACGGCTGGTCTATCACGATGCACCGATGGTCGAGGTCGCGGCGGATATCACCCGCGCGCGGGGCATTGCCGTCGAACTGGGTTCGGATATTTCGCATCGTCGTTTTTCCGGCGTCATTCAGCTTGATGGCGATGACGTCTCCCTCCAAAAGCGCGTCGGCACTCTGCTTGGTTTGAAGGTGACGGCAACTGCCGATGGTTGGTCGATTACGCGGTAGGAGATGGGCGCGCGCAAGCCTGGCAACGGCGGTTGCTCTGGCGCTTCCCGTATCGGCTCAGGCGCGGCCCGCGCAGCAGTTCTCGGTTCCGGCCGGGCGGCTGTCGGACGCACTGATCGTGCTGTCGGAGCAGGCGGGTATCTCGATCGCGATCGGGGACAGCCGCCTCGATACCCTGCGTACGCGCGGGATCAGGGGGCGCTATGACACGGAGCAGGCGCTGGCCGTGCTGCTTGCGGGCAGTGGCTACGGTTTCGTCTTCGTCGATGCCCGGACCGTGAAGCTGGTGCGGCAGGCCCCGGCGCCGCGCAAAAGCACTCCCCGCCCCCCGCGCCCATCCCCGCCTGCGGAGGGTTCCGGCCCCGACATCGTCGTCACCGCGACCAAGCAGCGCCTTGGGCTGCTCGACTACCCTGCCAGTATCTCGGTCGTCGCGCCCGAGCGGACGGAGCTTGCGCGCGCCGGTGGCAAGGGCACCGGCTTCATCCTCGGCAAGCTGCCCCAGCTTTCCTCCACGAACCTGGGGCCGGGCCGCAACAAGGTGTTCATTCGCGGGATCGCCGACAGCAGCTTCAACGGTTCCAGCCAGGCGACGATCAGCCAATACCTGGGCGAAACGCGTCTGATCTACAGCGCGCCCGATCCCGATCTGGCGCTTTACGACATCGCCCGCGTCGAAGTGCTCGAAGGGCCGCAAGGCACGCTCTACGGTGCGGGGACGCTGGGCGGCATCATCCGTCTGGTGCCCAACGCGCCCGACCTGCAATCCGATACCTTCGACGTGTCCGCAGGCGTTCGCCTGACGCAGGACGGTGCGCCGGGCGGCGACGGGGCGGTGACCGGCAATCTCGTGCTCGCGCGGGGCAAGCTGGCGCTGCGCGCAGTTGCCTACGAAACCGTTGACGGCGGCTATATCGACGATGTCGAGCGGGGCTTGCGCGACATCAACCGCAACAAGACCACGGGCTTCCGCGCCGGTTTGCGCTGGCAGCCGGACATGGCGTGGACCGTCGACCTGTCGGTCCTCAGCCAGGACATCGCCTCTCGCGACGGGCAATACACCTTGCGGGGCGAGCCGGACCTGACCCGCCGGTCCGCGATCGCGCAACCGTTCGACAACGACTATCGACTCGCCGACCTCACGGTGCGGCGGGACTGGGGCGCGGTGCAGTTGGTGTCCTCCACCGGCTACGCCGATCACACGATCGATTCCACGTTCGACGCGACGCCTGGCGACGCCGCATCGCCGACCGAGTTCACCGAGGAGATCACGGTGCACCTCCTGTCCCACGAGACGCGATTGTCCGGCAGTTGGGGCGGATCGGGGACCTGGCTGGCCGGGTTCGGCGTCGTGCACAACGACGACCGGGTCGTGCGCAGCATGGGCACGCCCGGCTCGCCGGACCTGCTCACCAGCCTTTCGAACACGACGCTCGACCTGGCCGGGTTCGGGGAAGTCGGGGTGCCGATCACGAAAACGCTCGTGCTGACCGCAGGCGGACGGCTGAGCTACGTGCGGCAGACGAGCCAGTTCATCGGGCAGATGGCGTCCGAGGACTTCGAGCCGGTACGCACCCAGAAGCGGTTCCTTCCCTCTGCCGCGATTTCGTGGACGGCGGGGCCCGGACTGCTCGCCTATGGCCGTTTCCAGCAGGGCTATCGTCCCGGCGGGCTGCAGGTGACGGGTTCCTCCAACTCGCAGAGCGCCGAGCGTTTCGGGGCCGACCGTATCCGCACCCTCGAGGCGGGCGTTCGTTTCGGGATGGAGAAGGATGCCCGCCTCTCGGGAAGCCTCGCGGTCTCGCTGGCGCAGTGGCGGGACGTGCAGGCCGATCTCGTGGGCCTGGACGGGCTACCCTATATCGCCAACATCGGTTCCGGCCGTGTGAAGAACGTGGCGTTTTCGCTGGCATGGCGCGCTCAGGACCATCTGTCGTTCGAAGCCGCGGGCTTCCTCAATTCCAGCGACTTGTCCAAACCGGCGGCCGCCTTTGCCGACGCCACCGATCGTGACTTGCCCAACATCGCCGACGAAGGCTGGCGCGTGGCGGCCAAGTACGATCGGGAATTGTCATGGGCGCGGATCACGCTCGACGCAGCGGTACGTTATGTCGGTCATTCCAAGCTCGCGATCCGGGCGCCTTTCGCGCTGGGGCAGGGGCGCTACTACGACGTATCGACGGGCGCGCGACTGGGCTTCGGCAAATGGGGCTTGGCGCTGGACCTCGACAACCTGCTCAATACCCGCGCGAATACATTCGCCTTTGGCAATCCCTTCTCCGTCGCGGACGGACTGCAGCAGACGCCGATGCGTCCGCGCTCGATCAGGATAGGTTTCGATGCAAGTTTCTGAGAAGCGCCTGCTGGCCTCGATCCACGACGTCGCGCCCTGCTTCGAAAGCCAGGTGGACCGGCTTGCCGACCTGATCGAGGCGCGGCTCGGCCCGGCGCGTTATGCCATGCTGGTGGTGCCCGATCACTGGGGCCGTGCTCCGATTGCCGAGGCGCGCGGGTTCCAGGCCCGGCTGCGTGCCTGGGCGGACAGCGGGGTGGAGATGTTCGTGCATGGCTGGGTTCACCGCGATACCGCCGAGCACAAGGGCGCGGCCAGCCTGAAGGCGCGGCACATGACGGCGGGCGAGGGGGAGTTCCTGGGCCTTTCCCATGCCGAGGCCCTGCAGCGCATGCGCGACGGCAAGGCGCTGGTCGAGGACATCATCGGCAAACCGGCCGCCGGTTTCATCGCGCCCGCCTGGCTCTACGGTCCGGGCGCGATGCAGGCGCTGGGTGAATGCGGCTTTGCCCTGGCCGAGGACCACATGCGCGTGTGGCGACCGGGGCAAGAGGACAAGCCGCTGGCGCGCGGACCGGTAGTCACCTGGGCATCGCGCAGCACGATGCGCACGGCGTCCTCGCTGGCCTTCGCGGCGTTGGCGCGGCCGGCGCTGCAGCCGCTGCGCACCTTGCGGCTGGCGGTCCACCCCGGGGACGTGACCAAGGCCTCGATCGTCGCCAGCATCGATGCCACCTTGCGGGCTTTCTCCCGTCGCCATGTCCCGGGCCGCTACGCCGACCTCCTGAAATAATTTGCATATCCCCGCACCAGGGAGTGCGGGTCCTGTCGGGGCGCGGAGTCCCATGGGCATGACGGAGCCCTTGCGGATCGCAATACCCATCCACAGCTTCGAACCCGGTGGGGTCGAGCGTGTGGCTCTCAATCTGGCTGAACGCTGGCAGCAGACCGGCCACCAGGTGTCCATCGTTCTGGGACGGGACGAAGGCTCGGATCGGGGGCGCGTCAGCGCGCACCTCGACTACCGGATCGTCTTGAGCCGCGTGCCGACCGCGCGGTTCGAGACGCTCTGGATGATCTGGTGCTTCTTCCTACATCTTTCCCGCGAGCGGGTGGACGTGATCTTCTGCCCCGGCAACACATACGCGATCGTCTGCGTCGCCGCCCGCCTCCTGCTGGGTGAGCGCTGCCCGCCCATCGTGAGCAAGGTGAGCAACGACCTCGTGCGGCGCGACAAGTCGATCTTCCGGCGGCGCGTCTACCAGTTGTGGTTGCGGGTGCAGGGGATGACTCTGGACCGGTTCGTGGCGCTGGCCGAACCCATGCACGGCGAGATCGTCCAATCCATGTCAGTGGGGGCACATCGTGTCACGACCATCCACGATCCGGCGCTCACCGAGGCGCGCTATGACCGTCTCTTGGCGATCCCCCGCATTCAGAGGAGCCGCCATCGCTATCGCTTCCTGGCGCTTTCGCGTCTCGTGCCCCAGAAGAACCTCGAAGTCATGCTGCGGGCCTTCGCAGCCGGCTTCAGGCCGGGCGACGAACTCACGATCGTGGGCGACGGGCCGGAACGGGCGCAACTCGAAGCGCTCGTGCGCGGTCTGGCGATCGAGGAAAAGGTGCGCTTTCGCGGCCATGTGATTGATCCCGACCCTTATCTGCGGGACGCCGACTGCCTTCTGCTTTCCTCGAACTACGAGGGCGTGCCGGCCGTCGTCCTGGAAGCGATCGCCGCCGGGCTTCAGATCGTCGCCACCGACTGTTCCTCCAGCATGAAGGAACTGGCCGGACGAGGGGTGCGCGCCACGCTGGTGCCGGTCGGGGACATCGACGCGATGGCGCGGGAAATTGCGCATGCGGACGAGCTTCCGCGGCCCGGCCCGATGCAGCGCGAGTATTCGCACCGCTTTACTGTCGAGATCGCTGCCGGAGCCTACGTGACGACCATGCGGCGGGCCATTGCTTCGGCCAGACATATGCGGGTCCTGATGGCCTCGCCAACGCTGCGATAATCGCGAACCTCCCCTGGATATCCCGTTCACTCTCAAGGAATTCCTTGTGCTTCAGCCCCCTTCTCTTTCAATGGCGGAACGACCGAACGTGATGCTTCGCGCGCAGGATACGCTATCATGGAAGCGCCGGACTGCGCTGTTGCCGGTCCTGTTCTCGATCCTGATCGCGCTTGGGGTGGTCCTCGAGCTGCGCGGCATGGACACGGTGCGGATCCTGTCCATGGTCCCTCGCGATCCGGGCTTCTGGATCGTCTTCGCGCTCAGCTATCTCGCCGGTCCCGGCAGCGAGTGGTTCATCTATCGCCGCTTGTGGCAGCTCCCTGTGGAAGGTTTCGCGGCGCTGCTGCGCAAGCTGGTGTGCAACGAACTCCTGCTCGGCTACCTGGGCGAAGCCTATTTCTACACCTGGGCGCGCCAGCGTGCCGCCATGACCGCAGCGCCCTTCGGAGCGATCAAGGACGTGTCGATCCTGTCCGCGATGACGGGCAACGGCGTCACGCTCGTCCTGCTGGTGGTGCTGTGGCCCTTCCTGGGCTCGTCCACGATCGGGTTCGAGAACCGGGCGGTCATGCTGTCGCTTTCGGTGGTGCTGGCAACGTCGATCCTGGCGATGGCGTTCCGGCGCCGGATATTTTCGCTGGACCGGGGCGCGCTTTGGTACATCACCTTCATGCATCTGGGGCGCATCGTCCTTACGACGATCCTTTCGGCGGTGCTGTGGCACATGGTACTCCCCTCGGTTCCGGCGATGTGGTGGCTGCTGCTGGCGACGATGCGCTTGCTGATCTCGCGCCTGCCGTTCATCCCGAACAAGGACGTGGTCTTCGCGGGCATCGCCGTCTTCACGCTTGGTCACGAGACCGACATCGCCGCGCTCATGACGATGATGGCCTCGGCGATCCTGTTGGTGCACCTTGTCCTGGGGCTCGGTCTGGTGATGTCCGACCTGCTGCGCCGAGCCGTCGACGCATGGTGATCCGCGCCACGTCGCTGTTTGTGACTGCCCTGCTGCTCGGCGCGGCGGCGCTCCCCTCTTCGCCTGACCTGGGAAAGAAGGAAGGGCAATGCCGCCGGGATGAGCAGGGGCCGTCGCTGCTGGTCGATGTCGAGGGACTGAAGGACCGGCAGGGCTCCCTGAAGCTGGAAGTCTATCCCGCCAACGACGAAGACTTCCTGGCGGACGATAACGTCCTGCTCAACGCCGGAAAGGTTTTCCGACGGGTCGAGGTGCCGGTTCCGCAGACAGGAAGTGTCCGCTTGTGCATCCGTGTTCCGGGACCGGGCGCATATGCGGTCTCGCTGCTGCATGACAGGGATGGCAATCGCAAGTTCGGATGGACCGTCGATGGCATCGGCTTCTCCGGAAACCCGAAGCTGGGCTGGAGCAAGCCCAAGGCGGCCAGGGTTGCGGTGACAACCGGCGCCGGGCCGACACTGCTGTCCATCCTGATGAACTATCGCAGCGGCCTGGGCGTCGCGCCGCTCAAGCGAAAGGGCTGAGCCTTGAAAATCGTCGATGTCTGTGCCTTCTACAGCCCCCAGGGCGGCGGGGTGCGTACCTATATCGAGCAGAAGCTGCGGATAGGCCCGCAGCTCGGCCACGAGATCGTCGTCATCGTCCCGGGCGAGGAACATGCGATCGTCGAGCGCGGTCCCGGCGCATCGATCGTCACGTTGCCGTCCCCGCGCTTCCCGCTGGACCGCAAGTACGGCTACTTCGCCGACGAGGCCGCGCTGCATGCCGCACTGGATGCGCAGAAACCCGATGTGGTGGAGGTCTCGTCGCCCTGGCGCAGTCCGGCCATGGTGGCCCGCTGGCAGGGCAACGCGCGCCGCAGCCTGGTGATGCACGCCGATCCGCTGTCCGCCTACGCCTATCGCTGGTTTGAGCCGTTCCTCGCTCGCTCCCGTATCGATCGCGGGTTCGAGCGCTATTGGGATCACCTGCGCGAACTCGGCCTAGCGTTCGACATGACCGTCTGCGCCAACCACGACCTCGCAGGCAGGCTTCGCGATGGCGGGGTGTCCGGCGTGCGCGTTCATCCGCTCGGCGTCGAAACCGGCGTTTTCACGCCCGAGCGACGTGATCCGGAGTTGCGGGCACGGCTTCTGGCCCTGTGCGGCCTTGATCCGAATGCCCGACTGCTGGTGGCGGCGGGCAGGCTGGCGCCGGAAAAGCGCTGGCCGATGGTGGTGGATGCGGTCGTCGCGGCGAGTGCGCAAGTGCCGGTGGGCCTGGTCCTGTTCGGCGAAGGCCGCGAGAAGCGCGCGATCCGCAGCGCTATCGCCGGCAATCCGCACGTCCGCCTGTTCGAGCCCGAGCGCGATCGCTTTGCCTTCGCCGCAATCCTGGCGAGCGCCGATGCCGTCGTCCACGGCTGCGAGGCCGAGACCTTCTGCATGGTCGGCGCCGAAGCACGGGCCAGCGGAACAACCGTGATCGTGCCCGATGCGGGGGGCGCTGCCGATCATGCGCTGAACGGCGGTGGGCTGACCTTCAAGGCCGGCAACCGTTTCTCGCTGGCGAATGCGATCGTGAAATTCTGCGAGAGCCCGCAAATCCCGCAAGGCCAACGCAAGGTCGTCAGCAACCTCCAGCATTTCGAGGGGCTTTTCGCCGCTTACGGGGAACTGCGCCGCAGCGTCAGGGCCGCGTGACGTCGAAAAAATTGTGACGGATGGGGTGCGGGTCTTCGCGGGTCGCGGAGTCAAGCCACTATGCGCATCGGATTCCTGTTCAATCACGACCAGATACACCAGGTCGCCCATAGTCTTCCGATCGCAATGGCCCTCGTTGAGATCGGCTTCGGCGGGAAGATCGTGGTCGCCACGACGAACGCGGCGCTGGCGGCCGAGGTGCGGCGCATCGGCGGCGCACATATCGGCTCGACCATCGAACATGTTGAACTCGAACCGTCCCCGCTGTCGCGGCGGGTGGATGCACTGCTCGGCAAAGTGGTGCCAGCCGGAAAGCTGCTGATCTATCGGGACAATCTGGCGTTTTTCCGTGGTCTTGACGTACTGGTGGTGGCGGAGAAGACCTCGCTGATCCTCAAGAAGCGATACGGTCTCACCAACCTCGGCATCGTTCACACCCGGCACGGCGCCGGCGACAGGGCCATCGGTTTCAACAAGGCCAGCGCCTGCTTCGACCATGTGCTGTGCTCAGGCCCCAAGATCCGCGACCGGCTTGTTCAGGAAGCCGGGATGGCCCCCGAGGCGATCACCATCGTCGGCTACCCCAAGTTCGATCTGGTCCGCGAAACCCGGCAGGTCAGCTTTCTTCCCACCGTGGAGCAGGTCGTGCTCTACAACCCCCACCCGTCGCCGCACCTGTCTTCATGGTATCGCCACGGCCACGGCGTCTTCGAGCAGTTCCTGGGACGCGCCGACCAAGGGTTGCTGTTCGCCCCGCACGTGATGCTGTTCCAGCGGCAATACGTAGTGACGATCGACAGGCTGACGGTCGATCGGGCAGGAGAGATACCGCCCCGTTTCCTGCGCGGCGACAACATCAAGGTCGATCTCGGCAGCCGGGCATCGACCGACATGAGCTACACTCTCTCGGCCGACGTCTATCTCGGCGACGCGAGCAGCCAGGTCTACGAATTCCTGCTGCGGCCGCGGCCCTGCATCTTCCTGAACACCCATGGCCACGAGTGGCATGGCGACCCCAACTTCCGGCACTGGACGGCCGGGGAGGTCATCACCCGGCCCGAAGCATTGCTACAGGCGCTGGAGCGGGCCGAAGAGCTTCACGCGACCCGTTACCGTACCGTGCAGCAGGACCTGTTCGCGCAGAGCTTCGATCTTCAGGACACCCCGTCTTCCATTCGTGCCGCGAATGCCGTAGCGGCTTTCGCGGAACGGCGCCGCCGGGATAACCGCCATCTCAAGCTCGTTCCGGCGTGAGTACAAAGACTGGTAATGTCGGATAGCAAGCCGCTAGAAGCGCACGATGAATGGGCAACAGCACGTCGCGCCGAAAATCCTGATGGGCGAATGGTGACCGATCGACCGGCGGGCCGGGTCCGCCGCATCTTTGCGAGCCTTGGCCTGGTGCTGGGAGGCAAGGCGGGCGCGGGCATCATGAGCCTGGGCTATCTGTTGCTGGCGACGCGTTACCTGGGGCCGAAGGACTACGGCGTGCTGGTCCTCGTCCATGCCTATGTCACCACGGTTTGCGGGGTGATCGAATTCCCCTCGTGGCAGGCGATCGTGCGCTATGGTGCCGAGGCCGACCGCGATGGGCAAGCCCACCGCCTTTCGCGATTGCTGCGCTTCGGCGCCAAGGTCGAACTGGCCGGGGGCGCCCTCGCAGTGATCTCGGCGATGGCGTTGGTGCCGTTCGTCGGTCCCCATCTCGGCTGGTCTCCGAAGGCGATGGCCTTTGCGCCGTACTACGCCTTCGCCGTGCTGGGATCGGTGCGCTCGACGCCTTCAGGCTACCTGCAACTGTGCGGGCGCTTCGATCTGCTGGGCCTGCACAACCTCGTGCAGCCTACGGTAAGGCTGATCGGGACATTGGTGGTGATCGCGTGCGGATGGGGCGTGAAATCGTTCCTCTTCGCATGGCTGCTCGCGGCTCTGGCGGAATTCGCCGCGATGTGGGGTCTCGGCCTGTGGATGGCGGCGAAGCGCCTGGGCAATGCGATAGTGCGTCCCGAGCCCGGCCGGGTGACCGACGACAACACCGGCATCTGGCGCTTCATGCTGGCGAGCAATGCGGACGTGACCCTCGGAGACCTGACCGGCCGCGTCGCGCCGCTGGTCATCGGATGGGTGATGGGACCGGCCATGGCGGGCCTCTTTGCGGTCGCGCAGCGCGCTACCGTCATCCTCGCGCAGCCCGCGCAGATCCTCGGCAATGCTTCCTACGCCGAACTGGCTCACATCGTTGCGGGTGGATACGGCGGCAGGGCGCTGCGCCAGACGCTTCTCAAGGTCGTCGGCATCGCGGTGCTGGCGGCGGTTCCCGTCGTGCTGATCGTCGGGATTTTCCCGACCCAGATCATCCGCCTGATGGCAGGCCCGGCTTTCGGCGCCGCGTCGGGCGTGATGATCGCGCTGGTCGCCGCGCGTGCTGTTGCGCTCATAGGTCCGCCTTGCACCTCGGCACTCACGGCGCTTGGCCACCCGGCCCGGTCGATGTGGGCCAACCTGCTGTCGAGCTTCGCCTTCCTGCCGCTCCTTCCCTGGCTGCTGACGACCTTCGGGTTGATGGGGGCGGGCATCCAGGCGGTGGCGCAGGCGGTCGTGGCCAACGGATTGCTCGCGGTCCTCGTCTGGCGCACCAGCGGCCGGTGATGACGGGTCCCCGGATCGCCTATGTCATCAACTCGCTGGAGGGTGGCGGCGCGGCGCTTCCGGTGCCTGCCATCCTTGCGGTGCTGCGCGGTGCCGGTGCACAAGTCCGCGTCCTTGCCCTGACCCGTCGCGACGGCAGGGCTCTGCCTGCCATGGAGGCGGCGGGCCTCGATGTCGCGGTGCGCGAAGGCGGAGAGGCCGACCATCTCGCCGCCGCCCGATGGCTGACCCGCGAACTGCGCGGGTGGGAGGCGACCCATCTGTGGACCTCGCTCAGCCGCGCGACGATCCTCGGGCTGGTACTGGGGCCGCATTTGGGAATTCCCGTGATCGCATGGCAGCATAACGCCTTCCTCAAGCCCTGGAACGAGCGTCTCCTGCGCCTGCTTCAAGCCCGCGCGGCAATGTGGGTGGCGGATTCGCATGTGGTCGAGGAACTCACCGCCCGGCGCCTCGGTGTCCCTGCGGACCGGCTAGCGACATGGCCGATCTATGCCGCCGATCCCGCGATGCCGCAGGCGCGCGCCTGGCAGCCGGGGGAAGTCCTGCGTCTCGGCAGTCTCGGCAGGCTTCACCCGGCCAAGGGCTACGACGTGCTGATCGCGGCGCTGGTCCGATTGCGAGAGCAGGGGTTCCGTCCCCCGGTTCCCTTCGAGATCGCCATTGCGGGCGACGGTGCGCAAGGCCCGCGACTGGCGGCACTGGCTGCCGAAGCCGGTATCGAAGGACTGCGCCTCACCGGTTACGCCACCGAACCTCGGGCCTTCCTTGAAACCCTGCACCTCTACCTCCAGCCTTCGCGGCGGGAGGGCTTCTGCATTGCCGCCCACGAGGCGTTGACTGCTGGCCTTCCGGTCATCGCATCGCGTGTGGGCGAACTCGCTTTCTCGGTCCGGCCGCAGGTCAACGGATGGCTTGCCGAGCCCGAGGATCCGGTTTCGCTCGCCACGACGCTGCGCGAAGCCCTGTCCGCCCCCGATGCCCTCGCGGCGCTGGGGCGGCAGGCCCGGGCGCAGATGCTGGACGAGTATTCCCAGGCGCGCTTCGAACGGACCGGAAGGGCCATCTGGTCGCGCCTGGGGTAACGGTCACGCGGTCTTCGGCAGGGTCAGCCGCACCAGCACCGGCATCGCCAGCAGGACCAGCGGATACTGCAGCAGCAGACCGGCGATGATCGCGATGGCCAGCGGTTGCTGGATGCCCGATCCCTGTCCGATCGCGAAGGCGAGCGGCAGCAGCGTCAGGATCGCCGCGAGCGTCGTCATCGTGATGGGACGCAGGCGGTTGCGGCTTGCCTCGCGCGTGGCCTGCTCCGGCGGCATGGTGTGGGCCAGTTCCTCGAACTCCGAGACGTAGAAGATCGCCATCTCGGTGCCGATTCCGATGATCATCGTCATCCCCATCAGCGCCGTGATGTTGAGATCGACGCCCGCCAGCCACAGCGCCGTGAACACCGAGGTCGTCGAGAGCAGCGAACAGCCGATGATGATGACCGGCAGCCAGAAGCGGCGGTACAGTACCAGCAGCAACACCAGTTCGGCGATCAGCGCGGCGGCGAACACCTTGATGAGCCCAGAGAACGCGATCTGCTGCTGCTGGTAGAGGCCGCCCAGTTCGTAGCGTACGCCGGGGCTCAGGGTGCCGGGCTTGTCGAGGGCGGTGGTGACGTCGGCGACTGCCGCGCCGATCCCGCGGCCCTGGATACGGCCGGTGACGGCGATCATCGGCTCCAGGTTCTCGCGCCCGATCTGCGGCTGCCCGGTGACCGGCTCGATCGTCGCCACGCGTGACAGCGGGAAGACGTGGCCATCGGTGGCCCGGATCGGCAGCTGGGCAAGACCCGCTTCGCTCATGGTCATGGCGTCGGGCAGGCGCACGCGGACGTCGACGGCCTTGTTGGGCTGGGCCAGCGTCGTTGCGACGGCCCCGGTCAGCGCGGTGGACAGCTGGCTCTCGACGTCGGCGGGGACGACCCCTTCCATCCCGGCGCGAACCGGATCGACATGGACGTTGAGCGCATCGCCTGCCAGCTGGACACCGTCGTTGACCTCGACGACGCCGGAGATCTTGCTGATCGTCGCGGCGACCTTCTGCGCTTCCCCTTCGAGGATCGACGGGTCCGAGGCGTAGAGCTTGACCTCGATCGGCTGCGGCACGGCGGTGAGATCGCCGATAAGGTCCTCGATCAGCTGCGCGACCTCGACCTGCACGCCGGGCACCTTGACGGCGATCTCGTCGGCTACGGCGGCGGCGATTTCCTCGGTGGGGCGGCTGTGATCCGGTTTCAGGCGCACGAAGTAGTCGCCGTGGTAGCTCTGGCCAAGGTCTCCGCCAAGGCCGGTGCCGAGGCGGCGGGAGAACGTCGCGACTTCGGGATTGGCGCGCAGCATCGCGTCGATCTGGCCAACCTGCCTGCCGGTTTCGTCCAGCGAGGTGCCCGCCGGAGTCCGGTAGTCCATGACGAAACCGCCCTCGTCTACCTTCGGCATGAAGCCGGTGGGCACATTGGAATATCCGACGTAGCCGATGACGAGCAGCGGCACCGCGATCACCGCGAGCAGCCAGGGCCGCGCGGACAGGCGGTCGAGCGCGCCGTCGTGGACGTGCGCGAGACGGCCCTCTCCGGCCGCGCCGGGGTCATGCCACTTGTTGAAGTCCACCAGTCGGCGGGCGAGAATGGGCACGACGAATGCGGTCATCGCCCAGGAGATCGCCAGCGCCGCCGCCATCGTCACCGACAGCGCCTTGGAGAACGCGCCGGTCACGCCGGTCAGGAACGAAAGAGGCAGGAAGACGATCAGCGTCGCCATGCTCGACCCGGTCAGCGGGGTCATGAACTCCCGCGCGGCGGGCATGACGGCGGCGTCTCCGGCGAGCTTGCCGTCGGCGTCCCGGGCGCCTGCACGGCGGGCGATATGCTCGACCATGACGATGACGTCGTCGATCAGCAGGCCGACCGCCGCTGCGATGCCGCCAAGGGTCATGATGTTGAAGCTCATCCCCAGCATGCTCAGCACCAGCACGGTGATGGCCAGCGTTGCCGGCACCACGATCACCGCCACCAGCGTCACCCGCCAACTGCGCAGGAACCACAAGAGGACGAGACCGGCGAGGACGAGGCCGATCAGCACCGCGTCGCGCACGCTGGAGACGGACTGCGTGACGAGCTGGCTCTGGTCGTACCAGTTCACCAGCTTGACGCCTGGGGGCAGCTTGAGGCCGTTCAGCTTCTGCTCGACTTCCTGCGCGATCTTGACCGCGTTGCCGTCCGGTTGTTCGTAGATGTTGAAGAGGACGGCCGGTTTGCCGTCTTCGACGATGCGCTGCCAGACTGGAAGCGCGCCGTTCTGCACGGTCGCGACGTCGCGCACGCGCACCACGCCGGTGGGCGTGGCCTTGACCACGATGTCGCCGATCTGGGCGGCGCTGCTGACGCTGCGGTCGGCGATCACTAGCGAGAGGCGGCCGCGATCCTGCACCTGGCCCACCGCGCTCAGGACGTTGCCGCTTTTGATGGCGGTGGAGAGGTCGGTCATCGACAGGTTGTAGTCGGCCAGGCGGTGCGGGTCGGCGAGGACCTGCACTTCTGCCGTGTCGCCGCCCTGCACGCCGATGCGCGCCAGGCCGCTGATCGACGAGAGCAGGGGGGTGATCTGGTACCTGGCGAAATCCTGCAAGGTAACCGGATCGACCTTGTCGGAAACCAGAGCGTAGGAGATGATCGGGAAGACCGTGGGATCCATGCGGCGCACGTCGTACTGCGTGCCCGCAGGCAGTGTCGGCACGACCCGGCCAACGGCGGTATCGACCAGCTGGGTGCTGGCGATCATGTCGCGGCCCCAGCCGAAATCGACCGAGATCTGCGCGGAGCCCCGGCTCGTTTCCGAACGCACGTTCTGCACGCCGGGAATGGCGCGGATCGCCTCTTCCACCGGGCGCGTGACGGTCAGCGCGGTCTGGTCGGCAGGGCGGCTGCCGGCATCGAGGTCCACCACAACGCGGGGGAAGGAGACTTGCGGGAACAGCCCGATCGGCAGTGCGAGGGCGGCGACGATCCCGGCGAGCGCCATTGCCAGCGCGACCAGGACGATGGCCCGCGATTGCGAGCCCAGCAATTTCTCGATCATCGGTTGCTCCGGCGTACGGCTCCGCCGTCATCGACCTGATAGGCGCCATCGACGATCAGCGGGCGGCTGGCGTCGAGCTTGCCCTGGACTACATCGCCCTTGTCGGACGAGAGCAGGACCTGAACGGGCACCGACTGGGCCTTGCCGCCGATGATCTGGAACACGCGGGACGGACCTCCGGCGGTGACGACCGCCTTGTGCGGCACGACCCAGCCCTGGACTGCGCCCGTCTCGATCGCGACCTGCATCGATTCGCCCGGCAGCAGCGTACCGGCGGGGAAGCTGAGATCGACGTCGATGAGGCGGCTGGTCGCGTTCAGTGCGCTGTCCACGCGGATCACCTTGCCGCGCAGGTCGCCGCCGCCCGAAAGGCGCTTGAGGCTGGCGGACTGGCCGACGGCGATCCCGGCCCGCGCCGCCGGATCGACGCCTACGGTTACGACGATCCCGCCTGCCTTTGCGACGGTGAGGATCGGGGCTCCGGCCTGCGTGCGGTCCCCTTGCGCGACGGCGACGGTCGTGACGACCCCGTCGAACGGGGCGACGATGGTGTGGCTGGCTCGGCCGGCGCCGTCCGCCTGCAAGGCGGCGAGTGCGGTCTGCGCATCGGTGACGGCCTTGGTGGCCTGGGTCAGCTGGTCACGCGTGGCAAGCTGCTGGGACAGGAGCTGCGCGGTGCTGGCCTCCTGCTTGCGTGCCGCGGCAAGGGCGGTCACGGCCTGCAGGTAGCCGCTGCGCGATGCGGGCGCGGTGACGAACGTCGCCAGCGTCTGTCCGGCATGCACGGCCATGCCCGGCGCGACGGCCAGTGCGGTCACTTGGCCGGGCTGGGCCTCGCTGAACGTCATGGTGCCGTTGAGGGCCGGGCCGACCGATCCGTAGGCCACGACCGTTGCCGGCAGGGAACCCTGCCTGGCCGGGATCGTGGTGACGAGCACGGTGGGCGAGGGGGTCGGCGTCGGTGCATTCGAGCCGCAGCCCGCCAGCAGCGCCACGGCCGAGAAAGCGAAAAGCCTTTTCATCGGGCGTCCACCGGGGTCGTCGATTCAAGATCGACGGTCGGCAGCCCGGCGCCAACAAGCGTCTGGATCGCGATCTGGCGATCGAGCAGGGCAAGCTCCAGCGTCATGATTTCCTGTTCCTTGGTGAAGCGGTTCAGGACGAGGTCGACATAGCCGCGCTCGTCCAGATTTGATGCGCCGAACGCGGCCTGGGCGCGAGCGGCGGCGGCGCGTGCGTTCGGCAGGTCGCGCCTGGCGACCTCCAGTTGCGCCGACAACTGCTCGTACTCGCGCAGCAGCGAACCGATCGTGCCGATGGCCGCGGAGAGGCGGGCATCGTAATCGGCATGCAACTGTGCGCGGGTCGCGCGGGCAGTCGCGACGGCGGCCTGGCCCTGATCGAAGATCGGCAGGCCGATCTGCAGGTTCGGGCCGCCATTGATGACCTTGGCATTGTCGCTGGCGACGCTGCCGCCGAGGATGAGGTCGGGGAACTGCGACTGGATCGCCTGACGCAGTTGCTCGTCAGATGCGGCATATCCCATGCGCAGGGCCAACAGGTCCGGTCGCCGATCGGGCAGGGTGGCGATCTCGCCGCGCACTTGCGCGGGATCGAACGGCGGCAGATCAGGCTCGGCGGCGAGGGGGACAACCACTTCCGGGGACAGGCCCAGCAGAGCATTGAGCTGGTGTCGCAGGTTCAACTGCTGCTGGTCGAGCGCGTCCAGCGCGGAGCGGGCGGATTGCAGAGCGACACGATCGGGAGCGACGGTCACCAGCGTGACGGTCTGGCTGGCGAGGGCCTTGTCCAGCTTGGCGCTGCGTTCGGCGAGGAGCTGATAGGCCGCGAGATAGTTCTGGCGGTTGCGGGCGCCGATGATCAGGTCGGTGGCGATCTGCCGGGCCTGGCCTGCGACCTGCCATTCCTGCCAGACGACGCTGGCGTCCACTTGCCGCTCGCTGGCACGGGCCGCGCGCTGGCGCGACTTGTACGTCAGGATGCTCTTGATGTCCTGCGCGAGGCCGAGGTTCCAGGCGGGAACCGTTCCGGCACCCGACAGCAACGGCAGGAACGCAGCACTCAGCGAGGGGTTGGCAAGCAGCCCGGCCTGCTCCGTCTGTCCGGCGGCGATGCCGCGTTGCAGGCGCGCTGCCTTGAGGTCGGGGTTGTTGGCGAGCGCCAGCGTTATCACCTGCGCGACGGTCAGGGGAGCTTGCGGCGTCGATGCATCGAGGGCGCCGAGGCTCGGCGCAAGCGGGGCGGCGGTCGAGAGCGGCAGGGGGGTGTAGCGCGCGCAACCGGTGACGGCCACGGCAAGCAAGATCGCTACGGAGTGCCTAAAACGATGCCTGTCCATACCGGTAGGGTGTCTTTGCAAAGAGGGCGGGGCGGCCAAGCAACCGCCCCGTCGCAGGTGTATCAGTCCGGGTTCTTGCCTTCGGCGGCATTCTCGAGGATCGCGCCGGTCTTGGCATCGACGCCCACTTCGAATGGCTTGCCGTGGCTGGTGATGTCGAAGGAATAGCGCAGGCCGCTGCCGCCCTTTTCCTTCTCCAGTTCCTGGTCCGTGATCGTGCCGGGCCGTGCCTTCAGCGCGGCGATGCGCGCCGATGCGAGAGTGACCTTGGCCTGGGCGGCGTATTCCCCGCCTTTCAGCGCGGCGGGCTTGGCCGACGCAACCGAAGATCCGGCACCTACCAGGGCAAGTGCGACGATGATGCTGGAAGTTTTCATCATGGCATCCTTAAGAGCGGGACTGCTCTATGACGCGAACATAAACAACTGAACCTTTGCCCAAGATGATTGAAACATTGTTTTTTGCCAACTTGCAGATGCATCCGATGCGAGCGAAAAAGGACACGGCATGAAAATCCTGCTTCTCGAGGACGACGACGCGACCAAGGCGCACCTCGAGCGCGTGTTGAGCGCGGCCGGACATGTCGTGGATGTCTGCTCCACCGGACAGGACGCGATCTTCCTGGGTTCGACCGGCGATCATGCCGTGCTGATCCTCGACCGCATGGTGCCGGGGCTCGACGGGCTAGGGGCGCTCAAGGCCTTGCGGGCGATGGGCGTACGAAGTCCGGCGCTTTTCCTGACCGCGATGAACGGGGTGGAGGACCGGGTCGAGGGCCTGGAAGCCGGGGCCGACGATTACCTTGCCAAGCCTTTCGCGGCCAGCGAACTGCTCGCCCGGGTGAATGCGCTCGCGCGGCGGCCGCCGATCGTCGAACTGCAGACCTTGCTGCGGATAGACGATCTTGAACTTGACCGGGTGAAGCGGACGGTGATGCGCGGTGGCCAGCGTATCGACCTGCAGCAGCAGGAACTGAAGTTGCTGGAATACCTGATGCTCCACGCGGGCGAAGTGGTCACGCGGGCCATGCTGCTGGAAAACGTCTGGTCGTTCCACTTCGACCCCAAGACCAACGTGATCGAGAGCCACATGAGCCGGTTGCGCGCGAAAGTGGATCGCGGCTTCGGCAAGGAACTGATCCAGACCTTGCGCGGCGCGGGGTATCGAATCGATGCCGCCTGAGCACCGGCCTAAGCGCCGGGCTTCCGGGCCGATCCGCAGCGCGGCCTTCCGTTTCGCGCTGCTTCTCGCCGGGGTCTTCGCCATCGGTGCGGCCGCGCTGCTGATCGTCGTCGAAGAGCAGATCGGGCGCTATGCCACCGAAGCGACGAACGGCGGCCTGCAGGCGGAGATGAGCGTGCTTCAGGGCGAATACGCGCAACTCGGGCAATCCGGTCTGACCGACGCGATGGCCCGTCACGCAGGCGTTCGTCCCGAGGCACCCTATCGCTACCTGCTGCTCGATGTCGCAGGCCGCCGCCTGTTCGGCGATCTTCCGGCGACGGCGATGACGGAGGGCTGGAGCACGGTGAACGTGATAGAGCCCGAGCCGGGCCAGCAAGGCACGCGCCGGGAAAGCATGACTACGCTCGGCGCGCGTCTGCCGGACGGGTTGCGGCTGGTCGTGGCCAGCGACAACTACGACGTGCAGATGCTGCGCCACCGGCTCGGCCGCTTCACCCTGCTCAGCGGGATCGGCATCACGCTCTTCGCACTGCTGGGCGGATATCTCACCGGGAGGCTCTTCGTGCGTCGTCTCGACCGGGTAAACGGCGCGGTCGATCGCATCGTCGAGGGGGACCGAGCGGAGCGGCTGCCGATGATCGGCCTAGGCCCGGAATTCGACGAACTCGCGCGGAACCTGAATCGGATGCTTGATCGCAACGCGGCGGCGATGGAGGCACTGCGGCAGGTTTCGAACGACATCGCGCATGATTTGCGCACGCCGCTCAGCCGTCTGCACCAGCGGCTTGAGCAGATGCAGGACAGCCCCGAGATCGAACCGGCGATGATCGACGACGCCCTTGAACAGACGTCCGGTATCCTCGCGACCTTTCAGGCGCTGCTGCGGATCGGCGCGCTCGAAGGTGGGGTCGGGCGCCGGCGCTTCACGCAGGTAGATCTCAGCGAACTGATGGACCGCGTCCATCAGGCTTATGCCCCGGTGGCCGAGGATGCCGAGCACATCTATCTCGCCGACCACGCACCGGGCATCGTCGTGGACGGCGACGGGGAACTGCTGGCGCAGCTCTTCACCAACCTGGTGGAGAACGCCATCGTCCACACGCCGGCGGGAACGACGATCACGTCCCGGCTCTTCGTGGAAAATGGGGGCATCGTGGCCGAGGTGTCCGATACCGGGCAAGGTATCCCGGTGTCGGAGCGCGCCAACGTCTTCCGGCGGTTCTATCGCCTCGATGCCAGCCGCCATACCGAGGGTTCGGGGCTCGGCCTGGCGCTGGTGGCGGCGATCGCAGCCCTGCACGATGCAGTCTGCACGATCCCCGGGAATGCCTCGGGCCTGACGGTCCGGATTGCCTTTCCGTCCGGCCCATCCTGACGGCCCGTCACCCGTTTGGCTGCTTACGGAAACTGCGTGGAGATGCTCAGTTTGACCGTCGCCGGCAGGCCCTGTGCGAGCAGGCTCGATCCGGTCGATGCCCAGTAGCGCTTGCCCGTGATGTTCTCACCGTAGATGCGCGCCGTGGTGCGGTTGCCCAAAAGGTCGAACGTATAGCTGGCGCCAAGGTCGAACGTCTCGTAGCCCGGGACGAAGCCCTGGTTGAGCGCGTTGACGGCCCTGCGGCCGACATGGAACATGCCCGCCGAAACTCGCAAGCCCTCGACCACCGGAACGCGGTATTCGAGGAACAGCGATCCGGAATATTTCGACACGTTCTCGATCAGCTTGCCGACCACGGTGGCGTTGCCGGACTTCTGCATGGCATCGAGATACATGGCGCTGGCGGCGATCGACAGGTTGGGTACGACTTCGCCGACCAGGCTGAACTCGGCGCCTTCGTACGCGGCCTCGGCATCCTGGACGAAGACGTTCGCGCTGTTGAGATAGGCCGAGGGCCGCTTGATGTGGAAGTAGGCGCCGGTCGCGAGCAGGCCCCGGAGCGGTTCGATCTTGATGCCGACTTCTTTCTGCTTGCTGATCGCGGCCGGCAGGATCTCGCCGGCATTGTTCGCGATCTGCTGGGCGATCGGGCCGGGTTCGAGCCCTTCGATGTAGTTGGCGTAGATGTTGGCCCAGCTGATCGGCTTCACCATGACGCCGTAAGTCCAGGTGCCCGGCTTGATCTTGTAGCTGGTGGTACGGCTGACGTCGCTGTAATCGGTCTTGCGATAGCCGACGGTCGCCTGCAGCCAGTCGCCGAGGGAAGCCCGATCGAAGATGTACAGCCCGAGGTCTTCGACGCGCGAGGGGTTGGCGATGATCCGGGGCGGGGTCGGCTGCCGCGGGATCACTACCGGATCATAGAGGTTCTGCGCGAAGCTATAGCGCACGGCGGTCGGCACGTTGCTGTCGCGGGTGTAGAAAGACACGCCGAGCAGCAGGTTGTGCTCGATCGGTCCGGTGCGGAACTTGCCGGACAGGTCGCCGCGATAGATCACGTTCCTGTAGTCGTTGCCGTCCGTCATGGCGACCGTGACGGTCCCGTCGCCGGTCGCCAGATTGTAGCCGCCGAACGAGGAATAGGCCCGCCCCCGGGTGAGGTAGGACTGCCCGATCGCGGCGGAGATGCGCCAGTCGGGCGTCAGGTCGTAGTTCATGCGGGCCAGCAGGTTGGTTTCCCAGCCGCGCCCCTGCATCCAGGCCGCGCCGAGGTTCTTCGACGGCGACTGCAGCGGCGGTATCGCGATGACGCCGTTCACCGCAGCCGGTAGGCTGAATTCGGTCGGCTCGGTGACGGACTTGTAATTGTATTCGGCGTCGAGGAGGATTTCGAGCCCGTCGGCTGGGCGCCAGTCGAACGACCCTGAGGCAAAGCGGCGAATGCCCTCGCTGCGCTTGAGGCCGGTCTCGATGATCGAGGTTCCGGCGTTCACGCGTAGGCCCGCCGCGCCGAAGCTGCGCCCGATGTCGAAGCCCGCGCCAACCGATCCGTTGCTGTCGCCCTGGACATCGAACCGGGTCACAGGCGCGGCGTTCGGCCGCTCGGTCACCAGGTTGACGATGCCGGACGGCGTTGCGAATCCGTAGTAGAGCCCCGCCGCGCCCTTGAGCACCTCGATGCGATCCTTGCTCTCGATGGGCTGCTCGATCAGGTTGACGATCGGCAGCACGCCGTTCCAGCGCACGTTGGTGAAGTTGTTCAGGACGATCCCGCGAATGGCGAGGTTGCTGTAGATCGCGGTATTGATCTGTGCCTGGGTGACGCCCGGCGTATTGCGAACGGCGTCGATCAGTCCGCGCGCCTGCTGCGCCTCAAGAAGGTCCTTGGTCATGACCGCGATCGTCAGCGGGGTATCGCGCAGGAGCGAATCGCGGAACGTGCCCGCTTGTACGTAGTCGGCGCTGAAGGTGTCCCGTCGGTCGGCCGTCACCACGATCTCATCCGCGCGGACGGGAGCATTCTCGTCGGCGGCCTGGGCCGCGGCAGCGATCGGCAGCAAGGCCGTTATGCTTGCGGCCGCAAGACCCATCCTGTGAAAGGCGTTCGACGAGAGGGCATGAATGCGCGGCGCGGCCAAAGTGTATCTCCCTGCAATGTGCGATTGCGCCCCATTGAAGTAGTTGAGACGCATTTGCAATAAGCGAGAAATATTTCGCCTGAGGGATCGTCTCGGCCCCTTCGCGGAGCTCGTCGATCGTTCCGGGGGCAGCACAGGAACGATCTGGAAACCGCCGCAAACGCTCCGTGCGTGCCCAAACATTACCGAAAATCAATTTGCGATTGATAGTGATTATTGATAGCCGAACGGCCGTCGCTAAGAGGGCCTGCTCTAGATCATAAGATGGCATTGCAAGGGCGGCGGAGAGGCGGGTTCGTCAACGCCGGAGTAAGTCTCATTCGCCAGTCAGTGTTTTCGCCGTGGCTCGTTGCCGCCAGTGTCACCGCATGCCCGGCTTCCGCCATGGCCCAGGCGGTGAACGGCGAACCTGTCGCCGGACAGGACATCATCGTCACTGCGCGCGCCGCACCCGTGGCGATCGGCGCCGACGACCGTTACCAGCCGACGCCCGACGCCTCGACCTTGCGCAGTTCGCTGCCGCCACTCGACGTACCGCAGGTCGTCAACATCGTCTCGGCGCAAGTGCTGCGCGACCAGAAGCCGCGCTATCTCGATGATGCACTTTCCAACGTCAGCGGGATCACGCAGGGCAATACGCTTGCGGGCACGCAGGACACGATCATGAAACGCGGCTTCGGCGGCAATCGCGACGGTTCGATCCAGCATAACGGCATGCCGCTGGTGCAGGGGCGCGGGTTTAACGCCGCGGCGCAGAGCGTCGAAGTGCTCAAGGGGCCGTCATCGCTGCTCTACGGCATCATGGATCCGGGCGGGGTCATCAACGTCGTCAGCAAGAAGCCGCAGTTGAATGCGCGAACCGTGGTGTCCCTGACGGGGTCGACTTATGCGAATGCCCGCAACGGCTACGGCGCGACGCTCGACACGACCGGTCCGATCGGCGGCACGGGTCTCGCCTATCGACTGATCGTCGATCACGTGAACGAGGATTACTGGCGCAATTTCGGCAAGCGCCGGGAAACGCTGATCGCGCCGTCGCTGGCCTATTACGGCGCCACCACGCAAGTCGTGCTCTGGTACGAATATAGGGATTTCCTGGCGCCGTTCGATCGCGGAACTGCGCTCGATCCGGCGACGCTCAAGCCTCTGGACATTCCGCGCACCCGGCGGCTGGACGAGCCGTTCAACGCGATGAACGGCCAGAGCCACCTCGCGCAGATGTCGGCCGACCAGCAACTGGGCGGCGGCTGGGCCGCGCATCTCAGCCTCAGCTACAACGAGGAAACCTACGACGCGAACCAGTTGCGCGTGAATGGCGTCAATACCGCGCGTGGGACTCTGCTGCGCAGCAACGACGCCACGCACGGCGCGCTCAGCACGGACTATTACGGCACCGCCTATATCGACGGCAGCGTGAACCTGCTGGGCATGCGCCACGATCTGCAGGTCGGGGTAGAGGCGGAATCGCGCAAGATCTACCGCAAAGACCTGCTGCGCCAGGCGACGACCAGCACGTTCAGCTACCTGAACCCGGTCTACGGTCTGGAACAGCCGTCGAGCACGGTGTCCGCCAGCGACAGCGAGCAGACAGACAAGCTGCGCAATTATTCGGCCTTCCTGCAGGATACGTTGCACCTCACCGATCGTCTTATCGTGGTGGGCGGCGCACGCGTCCTGCACTGGAGCCAGATCGCTGGACGCGGGCGGCCCTTCAAGCAGAACACCGACACGAACGATACCGTGGTGCTGCCACGCGCAGGGCTGGTCTACAAGTGGACGCCGACCTTCTCGCTCTACGGCAGCTATTCCGAGTCGCTCAAGCCGGCCTCCACCATCGCCCCGCTGTCTGCGGGCGTTGTGCTCGATTCCGGCTTTGCGCCGGAGCGTGCGCGCTCGTGGGAAGTGGGCGCGAAGATCGACATTCCCGGCCGTATCACCGGCACCCTCGCACTGTTCGACATCCACAAGCGCAACGTGCTGGTCTCGCAGTTCAACGACCAGACCAAGCAGACCGACTACCGCACCGCAGGTGCGGCGCGTGCGCGCGGCGTCGAACTGGACCTTGCAGGTCAGATTCTGCCGCAACTGAGCGCGATCGGCAGCTTCGCTTACCTCGATGGCAAGACCACGGAGGATCCTGTTTTCGCCGGCAATCTGCTGTGGAACGCGGCGAAGTACACCGCATCGCTTTCGGGGGTCTACGACTTCGGCGAGATCGTCGGCAACGACCGGTTGCGAGTGGGCGGTGGCCCTCACTACGTCGGCAGGCGGGCGGGCGATTCCGCCAACAGCTTCTTCCTGCCGAGCTATGTGACGGCAGATGGCTTCATCACGTATGATACGCAGATCGCCGGACACAAGCTGGGGCTGCAGTTCAACGTGAAGAACATCTTCGACAAGACCTATTACCCTTCGGCGGTGAACAGCTACTTCGTGTCGATCGGCGATACCCGCCGCTTCTCGCTTGCCGCCTCGCTGGAATTCTAAGGGTCTGATGATGACGAAACTTCGCTATGGGCTGACCGCATTGGCCCTGACGCTGGCAGCGTTCTGCGCGTCCGGGACCGCCATGGGGGCTTCGGGCGCCAAGCCTCGCGACGTGGTCATGCTGGTGCAGCAGGGCGGCCCCAGCATTGCCATCGACGAGAAGGTGCGCGCGCATCTGGCGGAAAAAGGCTATGCGGTCCGCTTCGAGAACCAGGACGCCGATCCCGGGACCGCGCGTGGTGCCGCGCTGGTCATCGTGTCATCCACGGTGTCCTCCAAAGACGTGAAGCCGGGCTGGCGCCAGCTTGCGGTGCCGCTGCTCAGCTGGGAGAACGACATCCTCGACGATCTCGCGATGACCGGAAAGCGGCACGACGTCGATTTCGGGGAGGCCGACAAGGAGCGTTATCTGTGGATCGTCAACGCGCCGCAGCCGATGGCGGCGGGCCTGCCGGCCGGGGTCGCCAACGTTTATGTCAAGCAGGCCGGCATGAGCTGGGGTAAGCCCGGCCTTGGCGCGACAACGATCGCCACGATCTACGGCCAGCCCGAGAAGGCGGCGATCTTCGGTTATGAGAAGGGCGCGACGATGGATTACGAAGCGATCGCACCCGCGCGCCGTGTGATGATGTTCTTGGGCAACGACACGTTCGCGAATCTCTCGCCGGTGGGCCTGCGCCTGTTCGACGCCGCGGTCGAATGGGCGGCCGGAGGAATGCGCTGACGGTGCCGGATAGGCTAACCTATTGATGCAAAAAGGCCTGCGGGGACGAACTGTCCTCGCGGGCCTTTTTCTTTCGGCGCGATTAGGCCTGAGCGGGTGCGCCTTCCCCTTGCTTGCGCGCGCGCCACCGGCGGCCGGATACCCGCAGTCGCTCGAACCACAGGAAGATCACCGGCGTGGTGAACAGCGTGAGTACCTGCGACACGATCAGCCCGCCGACGATGGCGATGCCCAGCGGCTGCCGCAGCTCCGCACCGGCGCCGGAGCCGATCGCCAGCGGCACCGCGCCGAGCAGCGCGGCAAGCGTGGTCATCAGGATCGGGCGGAACCGCAGCAGGCAGGCTTCGCGGATCGCGTCGAACGCGGCCAGTCCGCGCTCGCGCTGGGCGTGGAGGGCGAAGTCGATCATCATGATGGCGTTCTTCTTGACGATGCCGATCAGCAGCAGGATGCCGATGATTCCCATGATCGACAGGTCCTTGCCCGCCAGCATCAGCGCCAGCAAGGCGCCCAGACCCGCAGAGGGCAGGGTGGAGATGATCGTCAGCGGATGGATCGCGCTTTCGTAGAGCACGCCCAGCACGATGTAGATCGTCACGATGGCGGCGAGGATGAGGAAAGGCTGCGTGCTGAGCGAAGCCTGGAACGCCTGCGCCGCGCCCTGGAACGAGCCTTTCACGGTGGCGGGCATCCCGGCGGCCTGTTCGGCGTTCTGGATCGCTGTGACCGCCGTGCCCAGCGCCACGCCGGGTGCCAGGTTGAACGAGAGCGTTACGGCGGGGAACGGCCCCTGGTGCGCGATCGTCACCGGCGCCACGCCTTGCTTCACGCGCACCAGAGCGCTGAGCGGCACCAGCGCCTGCGTGGTGCTGGAGCGTACGTGGAGGTGGGTGAGGGCATCGGCGTCCAGCTGGAAGCGCGGATCGACTTCCTCGATAACGTAGTACTGGCTCAGCGGATCGAAGATCGTGGCGACCTGCCGCTGGCCGAAGGCGTCGTAGAGCGTGTTGTCGATATCCTGCGCCTGCACGCCAAGACGCGACGCGGTGGTCCGGTCGATCTCCAGCGTCATGCTCGTCGAGGATGCCTGCTTGTCGGATGACACGTCCTGCAGTTCGGGCAAGGTCTTGAACTTGTCCTGCAGGATCGTCGCCCACTTGTAGAGTTCGGGCAGGTTCCCGTCCTGCAGAGTGTACTGGTACTGGGCGAGGCCGCTGCGCGCGCCGATCTGGATGTCCTGGCGAACCTGCAGCCCTTGCGTGACGCCGGGGATTTCGGCGATCTTCTTGCCGAGGCGGGCGAGGATATCGTCCGCCGTCACCGAACGCTGGTCGAGCGGCTTGAGGTTGAGGATCATGCGCCCGTCGCTCATCGTCGGATTGGGGCCGGCCCAATAATCGACCGTATCGACGTCGGGATCGGCCATGGTGACCTTGGCGACCGCGTTCAGCCGCTTGGAAATGTCTTCATAGGAAATATCCGGTGCACCGCGAATGGTGCCGATCACGAAGCTCGTATCGACCTGCGGGAAGAACCCCTTGGGCAGCGTGACGTAAAGGCCCCCGGTTAGTGCCACGGTGGCAACAAAGCTGAGCACCGTCAGTCGCTGGTGCCGCAGCGCGACGTCGAGCAGCCGCTCGTAGCCGTCGTTGAGCGCGGTCAGCCAGCGTTCGGACCAGCGATGGAAGCGGCCGTGCCTGCGCCCTTTCTCGTCCCGGATCAGCCAGCCGCACAGCATCGGCGTGACCGTCAGCGAGACGATTCCCGATGCGATCAGCGCGACCGTGATGGTGACGGCGAATTCGCGGAACAGTCGGCCGATCAGCCCGCCCATGGCGAGGATCGGGATGAACACCGCAATCAGCGACACCGTCATCGAGATGATCGTGAAGCCGACCTCGCGCGAGCCTAGCAGCGCCGCCTCCATCGGCGACTTGCCCTCCTCGATATGGCGCATGATGTTCTCGATGACGACGATGGCGTCGTCCACCACGAAGCCGACGGCGATCGTCAGTCCCATCAGCGACAGGTTGTCGAGGCTGTAGCCCAGCGCATACATCACCGCGAACGTGGCGATGAGCGACAGCGGGATGGTGAGGCTGGGGATCAGCGTCGCCCAGAAGTTGCGCAGAAATACCAGGATCACCATCACCACCAGCGCGATCGTGATCATCAGCGTCAGTTGCACGTCGTTCACCGATCCGGTGATCGTCTGCGTGCGGTCGGCCACTACGGCAAGATGGACAGAAGGGGGGAGCGAGGCTTCCAGCGCAGGCAGCTTGTCCTTGATGCCCTTCAAGGTGCTCATGACGTTGGAGCCGGGGCTCTGCGCGATGTCGACGATGATCGCGCGCTTGCCCTGGAACCATGCGGCCTGATGGACGTCCTCGGGGGCGTTCTCGACGGTGGCCACGTCCGTTAGGTGGATGGGGGCACCGTTGCGATAGGCGACGACGACGTTACGATAAGCCTTGGCGTCCATGAGCTGGTCGGTGGCACTAAGCACGACCGACTGGTGAAGGCCGTTGAGCGTGCCTTTGGGCGCATTCACCGTTGATGTGCCGATGACCGTGCGGACGTCCTCCAGCGTCAGATCGAGGCCCGTCAGGCGGTCGGGATCGACGCGGACGCGCACGGCCGGTCGCAGCTGGCCGTGGTAGTCTACAAGGCCGACGCCGGGCAGCTGCGAGATGGGCTGGGCGATGTAGTTCTCGGCATAACGGTCCACTTCGGTCAGCGGCAGCGTGTCGGAGGTGAGCGCCAGCGAGTAGATCGACGCGCCCGCCGGGTTGACCTTGTGGTAGGTCGGCGGGTTGGGCATGTTCTTGGGCAGCAGGCCCGCCGCCGCGTTGATCTGGGTCTGGACGTCCACGGCGGCGCCGTCGATGTTGCGGTTGAGGTCGAACTGCAACGTGATCTGCGTCTGCCCGAGCGAGCTGGACGAGGT
Source organism: Novosphingobium sp. HR1a (assembly GCF_015594425.1). Classification (NCBI taxonomy): domain Bacteria; kingdom Pseudomonadati; phylum Pseudomonadota; class Alphaproteobacteria; order Sphingomonadales; family Sphingomonadaceae; genus Novosphingobium; species Novosphingobium sp. HR1a. Next base: position 101,002 of record NZ_JABXWS010000063.1, on the reverse strand, counting down.
CATTTGCGTGACGCCGGGAATGTTTGTGAGCGTGCGTTCGAGCGGCGTGGCCACCGAAGTCGCCATCGTATCGGCGCTGGCACCCGGCAGGCTGGCCGAAATCGAGATCGTCGGATACTCGACCTGCGGCATCGAGGAGATCGGCAGGGACAGGTAGGCGACCAGGCCCAGCAGGACTACGCCGATCGCCAGCAGGCACGTGCCGACCCGGCGATTGATGAAGGCGGCGGAAAGGCTCATTGTGCCTGCTCCGCTGCAGATTGCGCTGACGATTGGGCCTTGACGGGTGCTCCTGCGGACAGGCGCGACTGGCCCGAGACCACGATTTTCTCCCCGGGTTTCAGGCCCGAGAGGATTTCGGTGAAGCCATCGACGGCGGGGCCTGCCTTGACGTTGCGGACCTCGGCGGTGCCGTCGCTCTTGACGGCATAGACGTAGCGGCCGGTCTCGCTGGTCTGGACGGCCTGGCTGGGCACCACCGCCACCCCGCGGTCGGTACGGACGAGCACGCGCGCGGAGACGAATTCTCCCGGCCACAGTGCCCGGTCGCCGTTGCCGAACTCGGCGCGGAGCTGGAACTGTCCGTTCGTCTGGTCGACGTTGCTTCCCACGAACAGGAGCCGCCCATCGACGATGTGGCTGGCGCCGTCCCGCGAATAGACCGACACCGGAAGCGCACCGCTGCGCTGGCCGGTGAGCACTTCTCCCAGCGAATCCTGGGGCAGGGTGAAGAGCACGGAGATCGGCGCCATCTGCGTCACCGTGACCACACCGGTCGTATCACTGGCGTGGACCATGCTGCCCTGATTGACCTGTCGCAGGCCGACACGCCCCGCGATCGGCGCGACGATCCCGGCGAATTCGACATTGAGCTGGGCAGCGGCGATCGCGGCATCGTCCGCAGCGACGGTGGCCTGGAGCGCTGCGGCCTGCGCCTTGGCGGCATCGTAGCTTTGCGTGGTGCCCGCTCCGGCCTGTGACAGGGCACCGGTGCGCGACACTTCCTGCCGGGCATTGACGAGCTGCGCCATGTCCCGAGCCCGCGCGGCCTGCGCTTGCGCGAGCACGGCCTGATACGGCCGGGGATCGATCTGCGCGAGCAGGCGGCCTGCTTGTACCTCGTCGCCCTCGTTGAAGGCCAGGCGCATGATCTGGCCGTCCACCCGCGCCTTGACGTCCACCACCTTCAACGGGGCGACGCTGCCGATCCCGGAAATCCAGATCGGCATGTCGCGGGTCGTGACGATGCCGGTGACGACCGGTATCGGCTTGGCGGAGGCATCGGCCTTGGCGGTGCCCGACTGGCCGCCGTCATAGACGGCGAAACCGGCGATGGTCGCAACGGCAAGCATGGACAATCCCGCCAGCTTCCAATGCAGCGGCAGGCGTGGCCGATCCTGATGAGGGGCGTGTTCGGTTTCGTTCACCGGGATTTTTCCTGAGATTGAAGCGGAGCGGAGCGTGACGTGGGCGCCGCCGCGAACTGAAGGTCGGCCCGGCCGAAGCCGCCGCCGAGCGCCCGGCACAGGCTGACGATCGCCTGCAGGTGCGTCAGCCGGGTCTGGGCGAGGGAATCGCGTGCTTGGTACAGCGTCTGCTGCGTAGTCAGCACGCTGAGGTAATCGGCGCTGCCGAGACGATATTGGGTCATCGCAAGGGCGGCGGCGCGCTGCGCGGAAGTGGCGCCGCCTTCCTGAAGGGCTTCCTGCGCACGCGCATTGGCGATCGCGCCAAGCGCATCCTCGACTTCCTGATAAGCGGTGAGAACCGTCTGGCGGTACGTGGCGACAAGCTCGGCCTGCCTCGCGCGGCTGACCTTGAGCTGGCCGCCGAGACGCCCGCCGTCGAACAACGGGGCGAGCAATCCGGCCGCGCCATCGGCGATGGCGACTGGCGGGAAGACGCTTCCGGCGCCCGCTGCGCGCAGGCCGCCGCTGGCGGAAAGCGACAGGCTTGGAAAGAACGCCGCACGCGCCGCGCCGATATCGAAATTGGCGGAGACGAGGCGGGCTTCGGCAGCCTGCACGTCGGGGCGCAGCGCCATCAGTTGCGGCGGCAGGTCTGGGGATATGGCGGGGCGCAGCACATCGTCGAGAGAGGCTCCCTCGACGGTAAAGCCTTCCGGCGGTCGGCCGGTCAGCACCGCAAGGGCGTCCTGCGCTACCTTCAGTTGCTGTACCAGTGCCGGGACGGCGGCGTCGAGCCCGGCGATCGAGGTTTCCTGCTGGCGCAGTTGCAGGTCCGTCGCCGTCCCGGCCGACCGCTGGGCCTGTATGAGAGCGAGCACCTTGCGGGCATCGTCCGCCTGTTGCCGCGCTATGCCAAGCCTTTCGCGAAGCGACAGGACAGTGAAGTATTCGTCTGCGACCGAGGCGGACAGCGTCATCGCGACCGTCCCCGCATCGAAGGCGCTGGCCCGGGCGAGCGCGACCCCGGAACCCGCCGCCGCGCGGTTTTTGCCCCAGAAATCGAGTTCGTAGCTGGCCTGCGCCAGCACGTTTCGCGTCGGGCTTGAAGTCGAGCCGGAAGATGCACCGGCAGTCCCGCTGAGCGAAAGCGACGGCGCAAGCGGCGCGGCGACGATCCGTGCGGAGCCTTCCGCCTGACGGACCCGGGCGACCGCGGCCTGCAGGGTGAAACTGTCGGACAGGCTGCGCTCCATGAGCCGATCGAGTTCCGGGCTCGCGAAGTGCCGCCACCAGTCGCTGCGCACGGTAGCCGGCGGCTCTCCCTGAAGTGCTGGCTGAGCGGCCTGCGTATCCCATGCACCGACGGGGGCGATCGAGGGGCGGTGATAGGCGGGCGTCAGCGAACAGCCGCCGAGCGAGGCGGCCAGCGCAACGGCCAGGGCAAGAGGCGCGTGGCTCCGCCCCGCTGGTTTCAGCGGATCGCGGCGTGGCCCGATGCGGGCGGTATCGAGGTTATGATGCTGCACCGGCACCGGGTAGCGGGCCGACGATGGAGCGTGGTTCGTTCGAACATTAAATCCGTTTTAGGGTCCGCCAATGCCCAAGATCAAAGGATGGGCGCCGCCATGCGATAGCCTGCCCCGTGAACGGTCTGGATCAACTGCTCCGGCGGGTCGCGATCGATCTTGCGGCGCAGGCGATGGATGTGCCGGTCGATCAGCGCGTCTATGGGCTCGAAATCGTAATCCCATGCCGCCTCGATCAGCATGGTGCGGGTGACGATCCGTCCGGCATTGCGCATCAGGAATTCCAGCAGCAGGCTCTCCTTGTGCTGGAGCACCACGTCCACTGCCCCGCGCACCGCGCGCCGGCTGGCCGGATCGAACGAGAGGTCGCCCACTTTCAGCACGGCATTCGACCGCGCGCGATCGGCGCGCCGCGCCAGCGCTTCGATCCGCGCGCTCAGTTCGGCGAAGGCGTAAGGCTTGGCGAGGTAGTCGTCGCAGCCGGCACGAATGCCCTCGGCCTTGTCCAGTGCACCCGAAAGGGCACTGAGCATCAGGACGGGGGTGTCGTTCCCGGCCTTGCGCATGGCCTGCACGATGGCGATGCCGTCCATTCGCGGCAGCATCCGGTCGATGACGGCGACGTCGTAGAAACCCTCCGTCGCCAGCATCAGGCCGGTCTCTCCTTCCTGCGCACGATCGACGACGTGGCCGCTTTCCTGCAGCCCGCGCACGAGGTAGGAGGCTCCGCGATCGTCGTCCTCTATGACCAGCAGCCGCATGAAGGGCGTTCGCTTTCGTGAAACCGATTTAATGTTTGTGCGAAGCTGTGAATCGCACGGCCATGGCATAGGGTGCTCTAGCAGCACCGGGGCTCTGCGTGCCATGCGGTTTCGTATGCACCCCAACGAAGGAAGCACGGACAGTGACATGGCGAGAATCCTGATCGTCGAGGACGACGCGCAGACCGCCGAGGAGGTGGCCGCTGCCCTGACCGACCACGGCCACGACGTGACGCTTGCCGGAACCGGCCGCGAGGGACTGCTGATCGCTGCGGCCGAATCCTTCGATGCGCTGGTTGTGGACCGGATGCTGCCCGGCGGCATGGACGGGCTGACCATCGTATCGACCTTGCGGGCGACCGGGGACGATGTGCCCGTCCTCGTGCTCAGCGCTCTGTCGGACGTCGGCGAGCGCGTAAGGGGGCTCAAGGCGGGCGGTGACGACTACCTGGTGAAGCCCTTCGAATTCCTCGAACTGACCGCTCGCGTCGATGCCCTGCTGCGTCGGCACACCGCGCCGCAGCGCGAAACGGTGCTGCGTGTGGGCGATCTCGAACTCGACCTGCTGACTCAGGCCGTGCGCAGGGGCGGGCGCAGCATCGAACTGCTGCCCCGCGAATTCCGCTTGCTGGAATACCTGATGCGCCACGCCGGACAGATCGTCACCCGCACGATGATGTTCGAGGAAGTCTGGCACTATCACTACGACGAGCCGACCAATGTGATCGACGTGCACGTCAGCAAGCTGCGCCGCAAGATCGAGCGCGCCGACGCGCCGCAACTGATCCAGACCGTGCGCGGCTCGGGGTACATGCTCCATGCGCCTGGTTGACCTTCCGCGCACCGGCAGCTTTCGGCTTGCCCTGCTGTTCCTGACGCTGTTCGGTGTGGCTTCGGCGGTGCTCTTCGGCTTCCTGTACCTGCAGACCGAACGCTTTCTGCTTGCCGGCATCGACAACTGGCTGGAACGGGAGGCGCCCGCCCGGTTCGATGCGGACCTCCCCGAAGTCCGCCGCCTTTTCACGCTTCACGCGGCCGACAATCGTGGCAACATGGAACGGGTATTCGTGCTCTATGCTCCCGAGGGACGGCGGCTGGCGGGCGACCCGCTGCCGCTGCCGGACACGCTGGAGACATCGGGCAAACCCTTTTTCATGACGGCTCGACGCGGTTCCAAGGTGCTGCGCTATCGCGGCGTGGCGCGTCGCTACCCATCGGGCGAGGTCGCGATCATCGCCGAAAACCTCCATGAATCGCGCGAATTCGACGAAGCCTTCATCAGTACGGCGGCCTGGGGAGCCCTGATCACCGCCGTGCTCGGCCTGGGCGGCGCCACGATCGTCGGGCTGGGAGCGGTGCGCCGCTTCGACGCCGTGGCCGACGCGATCCAGGAGATCGTGCGCGGCGACTTGTCGCGCCGATTGCCCGCGCGCGGCACGTCGGGCGACCTCGATCGCCTTGTCCATGTCGTGAACGGCATGCTCGACGACATCGAACGGCTGATGCAGGACGTGAAGGGCGTCTGCGACGGGATCGCGCACGACTTGCGAACGCCGTTGACCCGCATCCTCGCAGGACTGGAGCGTTCTCAGCGAAGGGCGGAAACGCGCGAGGATTACGCCCTTGCGGTCGATGACGCGATCGTCGAATTGCGCGGGGTACTGCGGACTTTCACCGCGATGCTGCGCATTGCCGAACTGGAGGACGGCGCCCGGCGCAGCGGCTTCTCGCAAGTCGATCTGCCGCTCATCCTGGCCGACGTGGTCGATTATTACGACCCTGCCGCCGAGGAGAAGGGCCTTACTCTGATCACGGCTTTCGATACCGAAGGGCGATGCACGCTCAACGGCGATGCGAGCCTGCTGTTCGAGGCGTTCGCGAACCTCATCGACAATGCAATCAAGTTCACGCCCGCCGGCGGCCATGTCGTCGTCGAACTGAAGAACCGCGCCGGCGGCCTGGAAGTCGCCGTGCGCGATACCGGATGCGGCATTCCGGCCGAAGAGCGCGAAGCCGTCTTCCAGCGGTTCTACCGCGCCGAACACAGTCGCAGCAGTCCCGGCAACGGACTGGGCCTTACTCTGGTGAAAGCCATAGCGCATCTCCACAACATGACCGTCCGCATCGACGCCCTGACGCCGGGCGCCCGTGTGGCGTTGATTGCAGCCGGCGCCTGAAGGTGTCGTGCGAACGTCACATTTGCGGTGCACTTCGGCGATGACATTTTCCCAACCATGGTAGCCAGATGCATTTGCTGATCGTCGAGGACGATGACCAGATCGCGACGTTCCTCGCACGCGGGCTAGCCGCGATCGGACACCTCGTCGATACGGCGGGGTCGGGAGAGGCGGCGATCGAAGCCATCGCGGCGCATCATTATGACGCCATGGTGCTCGATCGCATGCTGCCCGGGCTGGACGGTATCGAGGTGCTCCTGCGCAAGCCGCGCGACTTGCCGGTATTGATGCTCAGCGCTCTGAACACCCTGGACGACCGGATCGAAGGGCTGAATGCCGGTGCCGACGACTACCTCGTCAAACCGTTCGAAGTGGCGGAGGTCGCTGCCCGACTCAACGCCATTGCCCGGCGCTTTCCCGCATCGGAGCGTCCCGACGTCCTCGGGGCCGGTGACATCGAGATCGTGCTGACCACCTTGCGCGCGACCCGTGACGGCAAGCCGCTGCACCTGAACAAGAAGGAATTCGCGCTGCTGGCGGAACTGGTCCGCAATGCGGACCGCATGGTCACGCGCAGAATGCTGATCGAGCGCGTCTGGGGCTATTCCTTCGATCCGTCCACCAACATCATCGAAAGCAACATGAGCCGGCTGAGGGGCAAGTTGACCATCCACGGTGGTACGGATCCGATCGAGACGGTGCGCGGAACCGGCTACATCCTGCGCAACGCGGTGCCATGCCCGGAACTCGGCTGAACCCGCGCAGCGTATTCGGACTCGCCGGGCTGTTCGGTCTGGTGTTCGTGCTGGGCACGGCGGCGATCGGCGTCGCGACTTATCACTTTACCGAACGCGAACTGGCACACTCGGTGGACCTTCGCATCGAGCGCGAGCGTGCGCGGCTGATCGCTCCGGCAAACGGTATTGCGCCCGGTGCAGCGCAAGTCGCGCGCCGTATTCACGAATTCGCGGATCGCCGGAACATCAGCAGTGTCGGCTACGTCCTGCTCGATCGCAACGGCACGCGCCTAGCCGGGCACCTCGAGGTCAGGGGGGACGGGCAGGATCTGCACGACGTCGAGTTTCGCCAGTATGGCGGCGATTGGGGAGCGGCCCGCGCGGTATCCACGGTACTACGGGATGGAGGGCACCTTACCATCGTCGGCGAAAGCGAATCCGGCGAGGAAATGGGCAAGATCGTCTGGCGGATCGGCGGCACGGCGCTTGTGCTGGCGACGATTCTCGGCATTGGCAGTGCCGTATTGCTGAGCCATCTGATCAGACAGCGGCTGGCAGCCAGCCTCGTGACGGCGCAGGCGATCATCGCCGGAGACTATTCACGGCGCATTTCGGTGGATCGTCTTGGAGGGCTGTTCGCAGAGCATGCGCGTACCTTCAATCACATGCTCGACCGTATCGACGCCCTGATGACCAATCTGAGGCAGGTGTCCAGCGATCTCGCCCATGACTTGCGTACGCCGCTGACCCGTTTGCAGGGCACCCTTAGCGAAGCTGGCAGCGAGGATCTGATCGACGAGGCACAGCGTCTCGCACTGCTGCGTTCGGCCGCACGCGAGACGGCGGGAGTTCTGGCGCTGTTTACCGCCATCCTGCGCATCAGCGAGGTCGAAGCCGGCGGCAGGCGCGCGCAGGTCCGGCGGACCCGGCTGGATGTTCTGGTGGAGGACGTCGTCGATTCGTACGCCCCGGCCTTTGCCGACGCGAAGCGCGTGCTGCGGACCGGCTGCCTTCACCCCGTCACGCTGGAAGCCGACGCCGACCTGATCAACCAGATGCTGGTCAACCTTCTGGAAAATGTCCTGCTGCATACGCCCGCGGGCAGCGAGACCTCCGTTCTGGTGGAGATCGCGGAAACCGGGGCCGTGCTCATCGTGCGTGACGACGGGCCGGGAATTCCCGATACCGACCGCAAGAGCGTCTTCGGCCGGTTCGTACGGCTCGAACGCAGTCGCCATACCCCCGGCCACGGGCTTGGTCTGTCGCTCGTGGCGGCGATCGCGAAGTTCCATGACGCGTCGGTCGAACTCGAGGACGGGCGGCCGGGGCTTGTCGTCCGTGTTCGTTTTCCCCTGTCCGATGCATGGGGGAAGGCTAACGGCGCCGAACAGGCCGCCGAACATTCTAATCTTGCAATGTAACGGCTTCCCGGCGTCTTCGAGCGCTTTGCGTAACAGGACTGTCACAGGCAATTCCTAGCGGGTCCTTGTCTCGCCGGAACAGGATCGCCGGCCAATATCACAGGGATCACATCTTCATGGCAAAACATTGGGTCGTCGCGACGTGCGTCGCGGCAGGAGCGCTTGCGCCCGCTTATCTCGCAGCCCGTCCCGCCTCCGGCACCGGTTACGAACTGGCCGGGCATATCGCCGGTCCTGACGGCGGCTGGGACTATGCGACGGTCGATCCGACCACCGGGACGCTCTATGTTGCGCACGGCGATGCGATCACCACCGTCGATCTGGCTTCGCGCGCGGTCAACCCGGTGCTGGCGCCGGCCCATCACGCCCATCAGGTCCTGCGCATTCCTGGCAAGACGGAACTGTTCGAAACCGACGGTGATACCGGCACCACCCGCTTCGTCGATATCGCCACGGGCAAGGTGAATGCCGAAGTCGCCACCGGCAAGAAGCCGGACGGCGGCTTCTACGACAAGGCCACCGACCAGGTGGTGGTCATGAACGCGGCCGACGGCACCGTATCGCTCATCGATCCGGCCTCGCACAAGGTGACCGGCATCATCGAGGTCGGCGGCGGCCTGGAGTTCGGCGTGCCCGACGGCAAGGGCGGCGCCTACGTCAATGTCGAGGATCGCAACGTCGTGGTCGCGATCGACCTCAAGGCGCGCAAGGTCGTGAAGACCATCGCGCTGACCGGATGCGAGGGGCCGACCGGTCTTGCTCTCGTCGGCGGCGGCACGCGCCTCATCAGCGCCTGCGCCAACGACGTCGCGGTCGTAACCGACCCCAAGGCCGGGAAAGTCGTCGCCACGCTGGCGATCGGCGCGGACCCCGATGCCGTGATCGTCGACGAAGCCCGCCACCGCGCCTTCATCCCGAACGGCGGCAGCGGCACCCTTTCGGTGCTCGACATCGCGAAGCCTGCCGCCATCCGCGTGATCGGCACGGTGAAGACGCAGATCGGCGCCAAGACCGGCGCAGTCGATCCGCGCGACGGCCGCGTCTACCTGCCCACCGCCACGCTCGCCCGCCCCGAACCGGGCGCCAAGCGCGGCAAGCCCGTACCCGGCACCTTCAAGGTGCTGGTCGTCGCGCCCACCGCGTCCTGACCGACAGATCCGGAGACATTCCCATGACCCGTTTGCTTTCGACCACCGCCATCGCGGTTCTTGCCTGCCTCGCGCTGCCCGGCGCGGTATCGGCGCAGGCCCCCGCTGCCGCCCGGCAGTTCCAGGTCATCAAGCCCGGCACGCTCTCCGTCGCGGCCCAGCTTCCGGCGCCGCCCGCCCGCGGCTCTCAGGAAGAGAAGCTGGAGCTTCAGTATCTCCACGCGCTTGTCGCATCGACGTCCGCAGCGCGCATGGAGCAGGCCCGCGCGGACGATGCGCACGAGGACCCTTCGATCTTCGACGATGTGGTGGGCACCAGCCTGAAGAACCTCCCGGCAACCTGGGCGCTTCTCGAGACGGTGCAGAACGAGATCGAGGTCGCGGCTGACGATGCCAAGGAGCACTTCGCCCGCACCCGCCCCTGGGGCGTCGACCCGACCCTGCCGAACTGCGACGCGGGCAAGGGCAAGAAGCCGACCCGCAGCTATCCCAGCGGCCATTCGCTGCTCGGCTATTCGAGCGGCCTCGTGCTGGCACAGCTGATGCCGGGCAAGGCGCCGGCGATCCTCGCCAAGGCCCGTGACTATGCACTCAGCCGCGAGATTTGCGGCGTCCATTTCCCGAGCGACACCGAAGCGAGCCACGTGCTCGGCTCGATCGTCGCCGAGCGCGTGCTCGACACTCCGGCCATCGCGGCAAAGGCCTCGGCCGCCCGCGCGGAACTGGCCGCTTTCGACAAGAACTGAACCGAATTTCTTTCATAGGGGCGACACCATGAAGAATGCCATCAAGTATACCCTGCTTGCGGGGGCGACGGCGCTCGCCTTCGCTTCGGCTCCGGCTTTCGCCAGCGATGCCGATGCGGATCCCTCCAGCACCCGCCAGTCCCGGGGCCAGGCCAACGACGCCAACGCCCTGACCACCTCGGACATCATCGTCACCGGCACGCACGAGACGGAGCAGGCCCCGTCGATCGCCTCGCTCGCGACGACCCAGCCGCAGGCAGCCGTTTCGCAGACCTATATCGACAAGGCCGCGCCGCTGACGGCGGACTTTTACCAGTTGGCCTCGCTGACGCCGGGTGTGACGCTGACCGGCGCCAACAACGGCATCGGCCTTGGCGAATCCAAGATGTCGATCCGCGGCTTCAAGGACGGCGAATACAACGTCACGTATGACAGTATTCCCTTCGGCGACACCAACAACCCGACGCACCACAGCACGGCCTTCTTCCCCTCGAACACGATCGAGACGGTCGTGGTCGATCGTGGCCCCGGCAACGCCAGCCAGCTGGGTCAGGCGACCTACGGCGGCAACGTCAACATGTACTCCAAGGCCGTGGCCGACGACTTCGGCGTTCGTGCCGACGCCACGGTGGGCAGTTTCGAGACCTATGTGGGCCGCCTCGCGGTGCAGACCGGCGCGATCGATGCGCTGGGTGGCGCCAAGTTCGTGGTCTCGGGCCAGGTGATGGATTCGCAGGGCGCACTGACATACAGCCCCACCCATTCCAAGAACATCTTCGTCAAGGGCGTGATCCCGATCGGCACCGCCAACACGCTGACGGTGCTGTCCACCTACAACGCCAATGTCTATTACGAATCCGACACCGGCTTCGGCACTTGCGGCACCGGCGCTAACAGCGGCGACATCACCGGCGAGAACTGCACGGTGGGCGGCATAGCCGATTTCGGCAAGCGCTACGGCAACACCAACGATCCATCGGTGACCAGCAAGTACGCGCAGAACTACTGGGGCTACAACCGCACCAGCAAGCAGACCGACTTCGAGATTGTCCGCCTGCAGAGCGACCTCGGCTCGGGCCTGACGCTCGACAACCGCGTCTACATGTATGGCTATACCAACCACACCAGTTCCGGCAACGACGGCACCGGCAACTCGGCCAACGTGGTGGTGCTGACGCCGGGCGGCAGCAAGACCGCCGGCGTTCCGGGCTACGACAAGCAGAACAAGTACCGCACGATCGGTTACATCGGCGAGGCGGACTACGAATTCGAGCACGGCCGCCTGCGCGTCGGCGGCTGGTATGAGCATTCGGCCAGCGATCGCCATCTGATCAACTACGACCTGTCGACGGGCAAGCCGAACTACATCGTCGGCAAGTCCAACATCGACTACATCCAGCATTCGGGATGGGACCAGTTCCAGCTTTTCGGTGAACTGGAATATCGTCCGATCGAGGGCCTCTCGATCACGCCGGGCGTCAAGTACGTGCACTTCACCAGGCAGATCGATGCGGAGGTGAACCAGAAGACCCACGCTCCGCTGAATGCCAAGGCCACCTGGACCGACGTGCTGCCTTTCCTGACCGCGAATTACCAGATCCGCTCGGACTGGACGGTCTATGCGCAGTACGCCAAGGGTATGTACGTGCCTGACTTGTCGAGTTTCTACTCGACGTCGTCTTCGCTCGGCAGTTCGCTTTCTGCGCTCCAGCCGCAGCGCAGCACCAACTACCAGATCGGCACCGTCTATCACGGCCGCCGCTTCGCGATCGACGTCGATGCCTACAAGATCGACGTCAACAACAAGATCGCCTCGCCGACCGTCGCCGGATCGGACTCCTCGCTGCTGGTGAACATCGGCAAGGTCAAGTACAAGGGCGTCGAAGGCCAGATCAGCGTGTTCCCGGTGACCGGCCTGACGCTGTTCGCCAATGCCTCGTACAATAAGGCCGAAAGCGGCACGACCGGCACGCAGATCGCCAAGACGCCGTACACCACCGAAACGCTCGGTGTGTTCTACGATCACGACGGTTTCTTCGCATCCTATACGCACAAGTTCACGGGCGCGCAGTATGCGACCGAAGCTGATACCAACGCCTCGTTCCGCCTCTATCGCTTGGCTGCGTACAATGTCGGGTCGCTGGCAGTGGGTTACGACTTCGGCAAGTACCGCGTGAGCCTCAACGTCTACAACCTGTTCGATGACGACCACGTGATCGAGGTCAAGAACAGCAGCAAGGGCGCGCCGACGACCGCTGGTCTCAACGGCAAGTCCGTGCAGTCGGGCTACGGCCCCAACGACCAGCTGCGCTTCAACCCGCCGCGCAGCATCCAGGGCACACTCTCGGTCAAGTTCTGAGGCGATGGCCCGTCAGGTGGGAGCACCTGACGGGGCTGAACCGCGACTTGCTTCTACCCCGCCGAGTGGATCGGGGAGTCACGCGTCAGCTCCACCGTCCTGGTGATACGAATGCGATCGAGGAAATGTCGGTCGTGGCTGACCACGATCAACGCACCGTCGTAGGCGAGCAGACCGGCCTCGATCGCGGCGATGGCATCGATGTCGAGATGGTTGGTCGGCTCGTCGAGGATGAGCAGCGGCGGCGGGACGGGATTGCCGAGGACACAGGCCAGCCCGGCCCGCAGCATCTGGCCTCCGCTCAGGGCGTGGACGGCCTGGTCGGCGCTTGCCGCCCGGAAGCCGAAACGGGCAAGCGCGGCGCGGCAGGCATTGTCGTCGAGCCCCGGATTCAGCCGCATGAAGTTCTCGGCGATGGTGCTCTCTCGCTGCAGGACGCTGACCTGCTGGTCGAGCAGTCTGCCCGGAACATGCCGTTCCACGCGTCCCGACGATACCGCGAGTTCGCCGAGGATGACCCGCAGCAAAGTCGATTTTCCGCTGCCGTTGGCCCCGGTGACGGCGACCCGTTCGGGACCGGTAATGCGCAGCGACACATCGCGCAGCACCGGTGCGCCATCGCCGTAACCCGCCGAGACGTGGTCGAGCGTCAGCACCTCGCGCGATGGATTGAGGCCGGTCGGTGCGACCTGGACGGACAAGGGCTGCAGTACCTCGATCCGAGCCTTGGCGCGTTCGACCGAGAGGTCCGCCTCGCCGCGCTGCCGTTCGGCGAGGCGCCGGTTTTCCGCGCCGCTGTTCTCGGCCCGCTCGCGGCGGGCGCCGAGCAGGATGCGCGGCATCCCGCCGCGTTCGGCCTGTCGGTTGCCCGCGGCATCGCGCCGTTGCTGGCGTTCGGCGGTCACTTGTGCCTTGCGGGCCACGCTCGTCCGATGGCGCTGCGCCGCCGCCAGATCATGCTCGGCGGTAGCGAGTTCGACGGCCTTGCGTGCGCTGTAATCGCTCCAGTTGCCGCCGTACCGCGTCGCGCCCAGCGAAGTCAGTTCGACGATCGCGTCCATGGTATCGAGGAGTTCGCGGTCATGGCTGACGACGATAGCGCCCGCACGCCAGTTCGCCAGCATATCGACGACGGCGGCTCTGCCCCCGGCGTCGAGGTTGTTCGTCGGCTCGTCGAGCAGCAGGAAATCAGGTTCGGCGAAAACCAGCCCGGCCAGTGCCGCGCGTGTCCTCTGCCCGCCTGACAGGCTGGCGAGCGGCGTATCGAGAGGCAGATGCAGTCCCAGTCCGGCGAGCGCATCGGCCGCGCGGGCTTCCAGCGTCCAGTCGGCATCGCTCAGTTCGTCCATCGTCGCGATGCCGGCCTCGGCCCTGCGAAGGACCGCGAGCGCAGCGGCGGCACCGAGAACGTCGGCGACGGTTTCACCCGGCGCGGTCTGCACGGTCTGCCGCAACAGCCCCACCGTGCCATGGATGCGGACGCCTCCCCTGGAGGGGGACACGCCGCCGGCGATGATACCCAGCAACGTCGATTTGCCGATGCCGTTGCGTCCGATCAGCCCGGCGCGTTCCGAGCTGAAATCGAGCGTCAGGTCATCGAGAACGCGTCGGCCGTCAGGCGCGGACCAGGCGAGATGGGAAACGGAAATTGAGGCAGGCATGAACACGGGTTTCCTTGGCGGCAAGGCAGGTAGGCGATGCGGTCAGGGAAAGGTTCAAGGTTGCGCACTCCGTATTGGCTGGAGCAGGAGATAGCCATTGTTTGCCGAGACTGCAATCCTGAGGATAGACGACGTATCGTCCGCCCATGGCCGCCGATCATCGACGCTCTTGATCCAAGGTTCGCCAACCCGTCATGCGCCCAGTGCATGCACGCGGCAGTGTTCGAGATAGCCCCTCTCATGCCGTCCGGCGAGATCGACGACCGTGCGCCACAGCCATGACGGCGCGTCGAGGCCTCCCGACCGGCCGCGCTGCAACGTTCGCGCCCAGGAACGTCGGGTCGCCGGGTCCATCTGCCGCGCATGGGCCTTGCCGACGACCCAGGCCAGATAGCGTGCGGATTTGAGCGCTTCCGCGCGGGAGAACTGCTCGACCTCGATCTTGAGGTCCTGCGGCATGAGTTCGCGCACGAACAGCGAATGTCCGTGCAGCCGGGCCGTCGCCATACGGCCGCCGAGATAGGGCGACAAGGCGCGCGCAGCGGCAAGGACGCGCTCGGCAGGGTCTTGCGGCATTTGCGCGTCTTCGGCGGCGGGGGCGATCGGTTCGATCGCTTCCTTGATATCGACGAGGGCGTGGTCCGTCCCGCGTTCCCCGTCGAGGGCGACGATGGCCGCATAGCGCATCAGGCCCAGCGAACTGCAGCCCTTCATCCAGTATGCCGCATCGACCATGACGGGGCGCCGTTCCTCGCCTTTGCTATCGAGCGACAGGATCATGCGGCTTACCGGCCGGTGGGTCACGATTTCGCGAAGGCCGGTCGCCTCTTCTTCGCTCAAAGGCCAGAAGCGGCGACCCAGGGGAATCCGGGGCTCTACATCGTCGAGCCGTTCCTTCGCCAGGTGCCGCCATTTCCGGCCGACGGCGCGGCGACGGACCACACGCACGATGTCCGGTTCGCCATCGCCGTCTTCTTCGCCGTTCTCGGGTCCGACGAAGGCCTGTTCGTAGCCGTCCACCATCTCTTCCATCATGCGCGCCGTGACGACGCCCGGCAGGTCCGATCCACGGGCCGCCGTGGCGAGCGATAGCCCCAGCCTGATGAGGTCGTGGGCGGGATTGCCGATGACCGCCTGGTCGAGGTCGCGGATCTGGATCGCCACTTTGCCGCCGCCGTTGGAGATCGGCCCAAGATTGCCGAGATGGCAATCGCCGCAGATCCAGACCGCAGGACCTTCCGGGACGATGCGGTCGCCGCCCTCCTCGGTAAGCCAGCGGTAGAACAGCAGCGTATTGCCCCGGACATAGGCATGGGCGGACCGTGCCATCTTGAGATCCCTGCGGGCATGAAGGGTGGCAAGGCGGTCTGACGGCACGATGAATTTCATGACGTCACGAACGAGCAATGATTACGCGTGTTCCGGCGCCGGTGCGCGATTGCCGGATCGACGCTGCCGCCGGGCCGGGGCGGGATGCCGGAAATTGCGCCTCGACCAGAGGCAGCTTGCCGCTTTCAGCCCTGCATCCGCCGGTTCCGGTAGCAGGATGGAGTCTCGCCGCAGAACTTGAGGAAGGCACGGTTGAAGCTGCTCTGGCTGCCGAAGCCAAGTAGTTCCGCGATCACGTTCATCGGCGCATCGGACTGCGAGAGCATCTGCTGCGCGCGCTCCAGCCGGGTCTTGAGCACGAACTGGTGCGGCGTCATGTTGGTCGCCTTGCGGAACACGCGGCACAAGTGCGACGGCGTGATGCCGGCGTCGGCGGCCATCTTCTCCAAGCTGTGCTCCGCCTCGGGATGGCGGCGGATGGTGTCCATCATGTGGTGGATGCGGTAGGAGGAGAACGCCGAGACCGGGAAATCGGACGCCGTCGTGCGCGCCGGGCCGCGCAGCATGTGCGCCTTCAGCGCGTCGATCAGCGAGGCGACGTAGATGTCGCGGGCGCCCGATTCCGGTTCGTAAAGCTCTGCCAGGATCTGTCGCGAGAGGGCTGAGCCGAGCGGGTCGTTGAAGGCGAAGCGCATGCGCGAGAACTGGTCGAGCACCGAGGCCGAGCGCAATTCGTCAGAATCGATGCTGAGGGTGATGACGTCCAGTTCGCCGTCGACCAGCCAGCGCGTCTGCATCGTCGCGGGCACGATGGTCGCCGCGCCGGGGTAGGCGGCGTCGTCGCTCCAGCCGTCGCGGTCCCAGGTGCGCACGTTGGCCTTGCCCGCAAGCTGCACCACGAACAGCGGGTCGGGCAGGCCGGGCAGGGCGTAGCTGCCCACGAACTGGCGCCAGCGGCTGAAACGCCAGCGCCCGTCGCTCGATTCCAGGCTGACCTCGGGGCCGCGCCGCAGGGTGTCGGCAATGATCGCCTCGCCGTGCCATGTGCTGGGCGAGGCGATGTCGCATGCGGCGATCATCGCGGTGTGCCCTGCGCGGTGGCTCGCGATCGCTGCTCTGGGCAGATCGTGGCGATTGCGTCCATTGTCATCCTTTTCCCGGTCCGGCAGCCAGGGCTGCTCTTTCGATCCGGACAGGGTAACGCAAAATCCGCGCAACGCCTTGTCGAAAATGCGCATCGATTTTGACGTTTCTTGATCAGCCGGACTACGGCACTCCCCGTTCGTCCAGTCCCATGCCGCGCGCGATGATCTCCAGCATGATCTCGTTCGATCCGGCGAAGATGCGGCTGATGCGCGCGTCGGTGTACATGCGGCTGATGCGGTACTCGTCCATGTAGCCCGCGCCGCCGTGGAGCTGGACCCCCAGGTCGGCGGCTTCGCCCTCCAGTTCGCTGGCCACCAGCTTGGCGGCCGCCGCGTCCTCGGGCGTCAGGCGCGCGGCATTGGCGAGGAGCACCAGCTGGTCGATCCACGCCTGCGCCGCGTCGATACGGCTGCGCAGCGCGGCAAGGCGGAAACGGTTGTGCTGGAACAGGCCGACGGGGCGTCCGAAAGCGGTGCGCGTCGCCGCGAAGTCCAGCGTCAGCGCCAGCGCGGTCTGTGCCGCCGCGATGCTGGCGATGGCCGCGACCAGACGTTCGGTAGCAAGGAAGCGCATCAGCGCGGGCAGGCCCGCCTCGGGATCGCCCAGCACGTTGTCACCGGGCACTTGTACGTCGTTGAAGAACAACTCGGCGGTATCCTGCGCGGCGAGGCCCATCTTGCCCAGCTTCCCGCCCCGTTCGAAGCCTGCCATGCCGCGATCGACGACGAAGAGACCGAGCGTCCTTTCCCCAGTGCGCGCGGCGACGACCACCGCGTCGGCAAGAATCCCGTTGGAGATGTAGGTCTTTGCGCCGGTCAGCCGCCAGCCGTCGCCCTCCCGGACGGCGCGGGTGCGGATCGCCCGCAAGTCGCTGCCGCCGCCCGCCTCGGTCATCGCGATGGCCAAGATCGTCTCGCCCGAGACCACGCGCGGCATCAACCGGCCCTGCAGGGCCGGCGTGCCCAGCGCGGCGATGTAGGGGGCGACGAGATTGCTGTGCAGGTGCAGGTAGAACCCCGGTTCGCCGCCGCGCACGTTCTCCTCGATGACGATCTGGTCGAAGCGCAGGTCGGCCACGCCCGCGCCGCCGTGCGCGGGATCGGCCCAGAGGCACAGCAGCCCGGCATCTCCGGCCTTGCGGTACACCTCGCGCTCAACGATGCCTTCGCGCCGCCAGCGTTCGGCGTGGGGAGCGACTTCGGCGGCCATGAACCGCGCGGCCGAGGCGCGGAACTGGTCGTGTTCCTCCGCGAAGATCAGGCGCTCCATGATCAGCGGGCCTTGAACTCGTCGATCAGCTTGCGCTTCATGAGCTTTCCGGTGGGTTCGCGCGGAAGTTCGTCGCGGAATTCGAAAGCCTTGGGCGTCTTCACGCTGCCCAGCGCGGCGCGGGCGAAGGCGCCGAGTTCCTCCGCGAGCGCAGGGCCGGAGGCTACCCCCTCGGCGGGGCGGACGATGGCGAGCACGCATTCGCCCATCTCCTCGTGCGGGACGCCGATCACCGCCACGTCGGCGACCTTGGGGTGGGTGACGAGGTGGTTTTCGATCTCCTGCGGATAGATGTTCACCCCGCCCGAGATGATCATGAAGCTGCGCCGGTCGGTGAGAAACAGGTAGCCGTCCGCATCGACGTGGCCGACGTCGCCCAGCGTCGCCCAGCCCCGGTCATTGTGCGCCGTGGCGGTCTTCTGTGGATCGTTGTGGTAGACGAACGATGGCCCATCGGCGAAATAGACGTCGCCGGTCGCGCCGGGAGGCAGTTCGCGGCCCTCGGGATCGAGCACCTTCACCTTGCCGAGCACCGCTTTGCCGACCGAGCCGGGGCGCGCCAGCCACTCGGCCGAGGACAGCGCGGTGATCCCGCAGCATTCGGTGCCCGAGTAGTACTCGTGGACGATCGGCCCCCACCAGTCGATCATCGCCTGCTTGACCGGCACCGGGCAGGGCGCGGCGGCGTGGATCACCGCTCGCAGCGAGGAATGATCGCGCCGCGCGCGCGCTTCGGGCGGGAGTTTCAGCAACCGCACGAAGTGCGTGGGCACCCATGTCGCGTGGGTGATGCGGTGGCTCTCGATGAGCGCGAGCGCTTCCCCTGCATCGAAGCGCTCCATGATGACCACGGTGCCGCCGAGCCGGTGGATCGTCATCGCCCAGCGCAGCGGCGCCGCGTGGTAGAGCGGCGAGGTGGAGAGGTACACGGTGTCCTCGCCCATGCCGTAAAGCGCAGTGCCCATCGTTTCCAGCGGCGTCGTCTCGTCCAAGGGGCCTTGCGGCAGCGGCGGCTTCACGCCCTTCGGGCGGCCCGTGGTGCCCGAGGAATAGAGCATGTCGGTGCCCGCGCTCTCGTCCTCCACCGGCGTTTCAGGCCAGGACGCGGCCGTGCTGCGCCAGCGGCCGGCATCGTAGCTCTCGACGCCGGGCGCATCGCGCAGGGCTTCGGCGGCGAGGGGGGCGAGGCGGTCGGAGTGGACCAGCAGGCGCGCGCCGGAATCGCGCAGGATATAGGCGATGTCGGCCGCGCCCAGCTTGGTCGAGATGCTGGTGAGGTAGAGCCCGGTGCGCTGCGCGGCCCACGCGACGTCGAAGATCGCGCTCTCGTTGTCCATCAGCAGGGCCACCACGTCGCCGCGCTTCGCGCCGAGGTGGCGCAGCAGGTGGGCGCCGCGATTGGCGGCGGCTTCCAGTTCGCCGTAGCTGACCGTTTCTCCCGTCGCCGGAATGACGAGGGCGGGGCGCTGCGCATCGCTGAGGGCGAAGGGCCTGGGGTGCATCGATGAAACCTCTCTCGGGCAAGTTCGGGCGCGGACTCTGTCGATCCGCCGTCGCCGCGACATTGGGGCGCAAGGGGGCGAGGGCTCAAGGCGAGCGCAAGAAATGACAAAAACGGGATCAAGCCCGGTTAAAGCCATGGAGGCTCGCAGCGGCTAGTCATGGGGCAACCCGACGAAGCCCCTGAGATGAAAAACGGGGCGAGGGAGGAGAGGTAGAAATGAACATCACCAAGGCTGGAATCGCGTCCGTCATCCTGAGCTGCGGCGTTTCCAACATCGCGCTGGCGCAAGAGGCGACGCAGGCTCCGCAGGCCAGCGAAGCGGTTGCCGGAGACATCATCGTCACCGCGCAGCGCCGGTCGCAGTCGCTGCTCGACGTGCCGCTGGCGATCTCTGCGCTGGGCGGTGACGCACTGGAATCAAAGGGAATTACCAACTCCGCCTCGCTGGCGACGGCAGTGCCGAACCTGCAGGTCAGCAGCTCGTTCGGGCGCACCCAGCCCAACTTCTCGCTGCGCGGCATCAGCGTGGCGAACGAGTTCAATTCCAACCAGGCATCGCCGGTCGGCGTCTATATCGACGACGTCTACATCGCCGCGCGCACCAGCCATGGCATGGGCCTGTTCGACCTCGACCGCGTCGAGGTGCTGCGCGGGCCCCAAGGCACGCTGTTCGGCCGGAACACGACCGGCGGCGCGATCAATTTCATCACACGCCAACCCAAGCTGCAGGGCACCGAGGGCTACCTTCAGGCGGGCTACGGCAACTACAACACGTTCAAGGCGCAGGGCGCGGTCGAGACAACCATGGTCGAGGATGAACTCGGCCTGCGCATCGCCGCGAACTACGAAAAGGGCGACGGACAGATCCGCAACGTCTACCCCGGCGGCCGCGACGCCAACAGCGTGGACTCGCTGCAGGGCCGCGTCGCCCTGCGCGCCAAGCCCGGAAACGGCGCCGTCGACATCAAGATCCGCGCCTATGCCGGACGCGATCGCGGTACGCAGGCGACCCCGCTCGGCATCCCGAGCGAACGCGCCACATCGAACCTCGGCTTCTTCGAGATCAACGAGAACCGCGTCGGCCTCAGCCGCACCGACGCATGGGGCATCGCGGGCAACGTCTCGGTGGAGTTGAGTCCCACCGTCACCTTCACCTCGATCACCTCGTATGACGGCGGCAAGCTCGATCTCGATCAGGCGGCTGATGGATCGCCCAACGACGTGCTCGATATCACGTGGCAGTCCGGCTTCCGCCAGTTCAGCGAGGAAGCGCGGATCAACTACGAAGGCGATGCGCTGAAACTCGTCGGCGGCCTGTTCTATGGCTGGGACCGCACCGTCACCGACAACCGCTTCAACATCGGCAGCGCGCTGGGCGTGGGCGTCGACGGCGGGTTCTTCCAGCACTACCGCCAGAGCCGCCGCTCCTACGCCGCGTTCCTGCAGGGCGACTATGACCTGACCGACAAGCTCGTCCTCACGCTGGGCGCGCGCTACACCTGGGATCGCGGCCAGTACCGCGACGGCTATGCCTTCCTCTTCGCGGGCGGCGTGGACGATGCGATGACGCCGATCGCCTCGACCGTGCCCTGCAGCGGCGCACCGGGCACTTGCGCCTACGACCCGAACGCGCGCTTCAACCTCGACGGCAAGAACAACGCGCTGACCGGCCGCGCGGCGCTGAGCTACACCTTCGACAACGGCCTTCTGGTCTATGCCAGCTACAGCCGCGGCTATCGTTCGGGTGCGTTCAACGGCGGCAGCTACACGTCCTCGGCAGGCGTCAACTACGTTGAGCCGGAGCGCGTCAATGCCTACGAGGCGGGCGTGAAGGGTCGCCTGCTGGGCAACATGCTGACGCTTTCGGCGGCCGGGTTCTACTACGACTACACCAACCAGCAGGTGCAGGACTTGCGCGCCGGTCCGGTCAACTTCCTCGTCAATGCGCCCAAGGCCGAAGTCTACGGCGGCGAGATCGAGGCCACCCTGCGCCCCGCACCCGGCTTCACGATCAATGCCTCGGGCGGCTACCTCCACGCCACGTACAAGGAACTGTCGCTGCAGGGCGTCGACCTGTCCGGCAACGCGCTGCCCTTCGCTCCGCGCTGGACCGCGCAGTTCGGAGTAGACTGGAAGGTGTTCGACACCGGGCGTGATAGCGTGACCTTCTCGCCCTCGGTCAACTACTTCAGCCGCCAGTACTTCTCGCCCTTCAACACGACCGACGTGGCGGGCACGGGCCAAGTCAATTCCGAACTGCAGCAGGGCGCCTATGCCAAGGTCGATGCGGCGCTCGTCTGGCAGCATGACAACATCGAACTGCGCGGCTGGATCAACAACGCCTTCAACCGCAAGGTTCTGGCCTATGGCCTCGACCTGCGCGGCGCTGGCTTCAACTACAACCTGCTCGTCCCCGCCGCGCCGCGTACCTACGGCGTGACCGCGCGCGTCAGCTTCTGAGCGGGAGCCGCGCGTCATGATCGAAGCTCTCACCACGCCGGACCTGAAGGACCCCGACCTCTATCTGGACCGGGCGCCGCATGACGTGTTCGACCGGCTGCGCACCGCGCAGCCGGTCTACTGGAACCCCGAAAAGGACGGGTCGGGCTTCTGGTCGCTAACCCGCTATGCCGATATCGTCGAGGTATCGCGCAATCCGGCGCTGTTCTCGTCCGCCAGCGAGAACGGCGGCCACCGCATCTTCAACGAGAACGAGGTGGGCCTGACGGGCGCGGGGGAATCGGCGATCGGAACCCCGTTCATCTCGATCGACCCGCCCACGCATACCCAGTACCGCAAGTTCATCATGCCTGCCGTAGCCCCGGGTCGCCTTGCCGGGATCGAGGAACGCATCCGCGAACGCTGCCTTGCGCTGGTGGAAAAGATACCTCTCGGCGAGCCGGTCAACATCGTCCCGCTGCTCTCCGCGCCGCTACCGCTGCTGACGCTGTGCGAACTGTTCGACCTGCCCGCCGAGATGTGGGTGAAGCTCTACGACTGGACCAACGCCTTCGTCGGCGAGGACGACCCGGACTTTCGCCAGAGCCCCGAGGCGATGGCGACGATCCTCGGCGAATTCATGGCCTTCTGCGCCCGGCTGTTCGAGGAACGACGCGCCGCGCCGGGGCAGGACCTCGCCACGCTGCTGGCGACGATGGAGGTGAACGGTAGCCCCGTCACCTTGCGCGAATTCACCGGCAACATGATCCTCGCGCTTGTCGGCGCGAACGAGACGACGCGCAATTCGCTGAGCCACAGTATCGTCGCCTTTGCCGAAAACCCCGGGCAGTGGGATCGCATCCGCGCCGAGCCGGACCTCATCAAGACCGCCGTGCGCGAGATGGTGCGCCATGCCAGCCCGGTCATGCATATGCGGCGCACCGCCATGGCCGATACCGAGATCGGCGGGCAGGCCATCGCCAAGGGCGACAAGGTGGTGATGTGGTACATCGCCGCCAACCGTGACGAGAGCGTATTCCCCGATCCGCATCGCTTCGACGTGGGGCGCGGCAATATCCAGCACCTCGGCTTCGGCACCGGGCAGCATGTCTGCGTCGGCTCGCGGCTGGCGGAGATGCAGTTGCGCGTCGCCTTCGGCATCCTAGCGGAGCGCGTGGCCCGGTTCGAGGTGCTGTCGCCGCCGCGCCGGTTCCGCTCCAATTTCATCAACGGTTTGAAAAACCTTGACGTGGTGCTGATCCCGGGATGACAGGAGACACGAATTTGCTTGGTTTCGACGGTCTGGAACTGCCCGATCTGGCGCTGACGGCGGGTGGGGACCGGCTCGCCTCCGCCGCGACACTGCCTGATGTGGACCCGTGCTCGGAAACCGCTTTCGCGGATGTCCCGGTGGCCTCGGCCTCGCAGGTCGATCAGGTGGTGGAGGCGGCATGGCTGGCTTTCCGCGCGCCCGCATGGCGCGGCCTTGCCCCGCTGGCGCGCGAGCGACTGCTGCACAAGCTGGCCGATGCGATGGAAGCCGACCTGCCGCGCCTCGCCGCGCTGGAGGCGCTCGATACCGGCAAGCCCGTCGGTATCGTCGAGGCGGTGGATATTCCCGCCGCGATCTCGTGGCTGCGTGTCTATGCAGGCTGGCCGTCGAAGCTGGCGGGCCGGGCGGGGACGCTGTCCGCAACGCCGGGCGACTATCACGTCTATTCGCGGCGTGAGCCGATCGGCGTCGTCGCGGCGATCACGCCGTGGAATTTCCCGCTGGTGCTGGCGATGTGGAAGGTCGCCCCAGCGCTGGCGGCGGGCTGCACCGTCGTCCTGAAACCCGCGCCGGAAACCCCGCTGAGCGCATTGCGGCTGGTCGAACTGGCGCGCATCGCGGGGTTTCCCGAAGGCGTGCTCAGCGTCGTCACCGGCGACGGCGCGACCGGCGCGGCGCTGGCGGCGCATCCGCGCATCGCCAAGGTGGCCTTCACCGGTTCCACCACGACCGGGCAGGCGATCCTCGCCGCCTCGGTGCCGGACCTCAAGCGCGTGACCCTGGAGCTGGGCGGCAAGTCGCCCTCGATCATCTGCGCCGATGCCGTCCTCGCCAGCGCCATACCGCAGGCGGCGATGGGGTGTTTCTTCAACTCAGGCCAGGTCTGCTACGCGGGCACGCGGCTCTACGTGCATCGCTCGGTCTACGACGAAGTGCTCGAAGGCATCGCTGCCGTGGGCAGCGCGCAGAAGCTGGGGCCAAGCTCCGACCGCGCCAGCCAGCTCGGCCCACTCATCAGCGCCCGCCAGCACGAGCGGGTCACGGGCTTCGTCGAGCGGGCGAGGGCGGCCGGGATCGAGGCGATGCCCTCCGCCGCCGTGCTGCCCGAGCGCGGGTTCTACCATGCGCCGACCGTGCTGCGGAATGTCCCCGCCGACGCCGAAGTCATGCGCGACGAAGTGTTCGGCCCGGTCCTCGCCACCGCGCCGTTCGACGATATCGAGGAAGCCATCGCGCGCGCCAACGACAGCGCCTTCGGCCTCGCCGCGCATGTCTTTAGCCGCGATCTGGCCACCGCGCACCGGGCCTCCGCCGCGCTGGAGGCGGGCACCGTCTTCGTCAATTGCGTGATGCTGGCCGACCCGGCCTTCCCCTTCGGCGGCATGAAGATGTCCGGCATCGGGCGCGAAAACGGCAGCGAAGTGCTCGACGCCTATCTGGAGCCCAAGTCGGTGGTGATGGCCCTATGATAAACGCGACCCACTCCGGCGGCTGCCTCTGCGGGCAGGTGCGCTATGCTTTCGAGGGCGAGCCCTTGCTCGCCGCCGTGTGCCACTGCCGCCATTGCCAGCGCCAGTCCGGCAGCGCCTTTTCGCTGGTCATCGCGGTGACCGACGCGGCCTTCTCCCAGCAGGGCGAGACGCGGGTGTTCGAGGATATGGGCGACAGCGGCCAGCCCGTTTCGCGCCATTTCTGCCCCGCCTGCGGCTCGCCCATCGTCTCGATCGCGGGGGCGCTGCCGGGGCTGACGCTCATCAAAGGCGGCACCCTCGACGAACCGGGGCGCTGGACGCCTGCCCTCGAGGCCTACTGCGATGGCAGCCTGCCATGGCTCCCCCCCGTGGCCGCCGAACGCCACGCCCGTTCCAATATCGGAGAATGACCATGCCGAGTGCCCTGTTCGACCTGACCGGCAAGACCTGCTGGGTTACCGGCGCCGCCTCGGGCATCGGCCGCGAGACGGCGCTGACGCTCGCCCGCCACGGCGCCAGCGTGATCGCCAGCGACCTCAACCTCGAAGGCGCTGAGGCGACGGCGCAGGAATGCGGCGATGCGCTGGCGCTGGCGCACGACGTCAGCGACGAGGCCGCCTGGGCGAGTTGCGCCGCCGCTGTGCAGGAGCGTTTCGGCAAGCTCGACGTGCTGGTGAATAACGCCGGTATCATGATGTCGCGCCCGTTCTCCGAGGCGCCAGTGGAGATCCTGCGCCGACAGAACCGCATCAACGTGGAAAGCGTCTACATCGGCATGCAGACCGCCGAGCCGCTGATGAAGGCCGCCATCGCGCAGGGCGCTGCGGGGGCCTCGATCGTCAACCTGGCCTCGATCTACGGCAAGGTGGCGGGCGCGCAGTTCGCCGCCTACAGCGCCACCAAGGGCGCGGTGCGGGCGCTGAGCAAGGCAGTGGCCTGTGAATGGGCGAGCGCGGGCATCCGCGTGAACTGCGTGCTGCCCGGCCCGGTCCAGACCAACCTCGGCGCCGACTGGGAGCCGCCGGTGGATGCCGATGGCAAGCCGATCCCGCCAGAAGTCGCGCTGGCGGCCTGGGCCTCGCTGATCCCGATGAAGCGCCTCGGCGTGGCGAGCGACATCGCGCCGATGATCGCCTACCTTGCCAGCGACGCCGCCGCCTTCGTGACTGGCGCCGAATTCACCGCCGACGGCGGCTACACCGCAGCCTGAGGGAGCCTGAGCATGCACACCACCGCCGCCATCGCGCGTGAGGCCCACGGCGCCTTCACCGTCGAGCCGGTCGACCTTGCCGAACCACGCGCGGGTGAGGTGCGGGTGCGGATCGCGGGCGTCGGCCTGTGCCACACCGACCTGATCGCGCGCGATCAGTTCATCCCGATCCCGCTGCCCGCCGTTCTCGGCCACGAAGGCGCCGGGATCGTCGAGGCGGTGGGCGAGGGCGTCACCAAGGTCGCGGTCGGCGACCGGGTGGTGCTGGGCTTCTCCAGTTGCGGCCACTGCCCCCGCTGCGAGGAGCACCTGCCCTCCTATTGCCGCGAGTTTCCGGTCCTGAACTACGCAGGCGCGCGGGGCGACGGCAGCACCGCGATCAGCATCGACGGCGTGCCGGTCTCGGCCAATTTCTTCGGCCAGTCCTCCTTCGCCGCCCATGCCGTGACGCACGAACGCAACCTCGTGAAGATCGAGGCCGAGGACGTGCCGCTCGAATTGCTGGGGCCATTGGGCTGCGGATTCCAGACTGGCGCGGGCGGGGTGATGCGCTCGCTCGCTTGCCCGGCGGGATCGAGCATCGCGATCTTCGGCGGCGGCCCGGTGGGGCTGGCAGCGGTCATGGGCGCGGTGGTGCAGGCGTGCGCGACGATCATCCTCGTCGAACCCTTCGCCGCCCGCCGCGCCATGGCGCTTGAGCTGGGCGCAACCCACGTCATCGATCCGGCTGAGGGCGATGTCGGCGCCGCGATCCGGGCGATCCTGCCGGACGGCGTGGAGTTCGCTTTCGAGACCAGCGGGCGCGAGGCCGTCGTCGAAACCGCTCTGGCATCGTTGTCCAGCCACGGCCTGCTGGGCCTTGTCGGCGTGCCCCCTCGGCCCGAGAGCAGCCTGTCGATCAACCTCGCCTCGCTCATCACTTACGGCCATCGCATCCACGGCATCGTCGAGGGCGACAGCGACCTCCAGACCTTCATCCCGCAACTGGTGGACCTCTACCGCGAAGGCCGCTTCCCGTTCGACAAGCTGATCCGCACCTACCCCCTCGCGCAGATCAACGAGGCGGTCGCCGCGCAACTGAGCGGTGAGTGCATCAAGGCCGTGCTGGTCCCCTAGAGAGCAGGATGTCTCTACACCCTTTCGTCATTGCGAGCGTAGCGAAGCAATCCAAGGGCGGTTTGCGCGGCCCTGGATTGCTTCGCTACGCTCGCAATGACGAGGGTGGGGTGATGCTCACCGCATCACCCTCGCGGTGCGAGGCCCCGCACCAGCACATCGACCATCGTGGCGGCCAGCGCCTCGGCGCTCTGTTCGCCTTGCGCCGCGTACCACTGCCCGGGCCAGTTGAGCGCGCCCGCCAGCGTGAAGGCAGTCATCCGCACGTCGAGCGTCGCGATCGAGCCGTCCTCGACGCCAGCCGCCACCAGATCGCGCATCGCCTGGTCGATCCGCCGCTTGAGCGCCCGGAAATGCGCGCGGCCTTCTTCGGACAGCACGTTGTCGTCGGTGCGCACCACGCAGCGGCCGAAATCGTCCATGTTGATCTCGGCATAGCGGCGCAAGAAATGCGTCAGGCGCGTCAGCCCGTTGCCCGGTTCGCGCTCCGCCTCGGCCGCCGCCTCGCGCAAGAGGTTGAGGCCGCGGCTGATGCACTCCAGCAGCACTTGCTCCTTGTTGCCGAGGTAGCGGTAGATCGTCGGCTTGCTGATGCGCAGGCTGGCCGCGACCTCGTCGAGCGAGGCGGCCTGGAAGCCGCGCGCGTTGAAGGCGCGCACCGCGGCAAGCAGCACGGCCTCGCGCTTCTGGTCCTTCTCGCGAAGGCGGTCCTCGGGCGAACGGAACGGGGAATCGATGAAGTCTGGCTCAGGTGTCGTCACGGCTTTTCCTTGTCTGGCGACATTGACAAGAAACGCGTCGTTATGCAACGTACTCAAGAGTACGTAAGAAACCAATGAGTTTCATGAGCCTCCCGGAGACGCGATTCGCGCTGGACCGGGGGCAGTTGCGGAAAGGGATTCCTGATGAAGATCGAAGGCGTGGCGGCAATCGTGACCGGTGGCGCATCCGGCCTTGGCGCGGGCACCGCGCGGCGGCTGGCGGCGGCGGGGGCGAAAGTGACCCTGTTCGACCTCAACGCCGAACTGGGTGCTGCGACCGCGCGCGAGATCGGCGGGCACTTCGTATCGGTCAACGTGACCGACGAGGGCGCCGTCGAGGCCGCGCTGGAAGAGGCCGAGGCGCTGAACGGCAAGGCCCGCATCCTCGTCAACTGCGCCGGGATCGGCCCGCCCGCCAAGGTGATCGGGCGCGACGGCAAGGCGATCCCGCTGGCGGATTTCTCCAAGATCGTGACGATCAACCTGATCGGCAGCTTCAACGTCCTGTCGAAGTTCGCCGCGCGGCTCCACGATGCAGACCCGATCGGCGAGGAGCGCGGGGTGATCGTCAACACCGCCTCGGTCGCGGCCTATGACGGGCAGATCGGGCAGGCGGCCTACGCGGCGTCGAAGGGCGGCATCGTCGGCCTGACGTTGCCGGTGGCGCGTGAATTCGCCCGCTACGGCATCCGCGTGATGACGATCGCGCCGGGCATCTTCTGGACCCCGCTGCTGGCGACGCTGCCGCAGGAGGCGCAGGATTCGCTCGGCAAGCAGGTGCCGTTCCCCAGCCGTCTGGGCCAGCCGGACGAATACGCGCAGCTGGTCGAAAGCATCGTCACCAACCCGATGCTCAACGGCGAGACGATCCGCCTCGACGGCGCGATCCGGATGGCGCCGAAGTGAGCGGCGTACCCGGTGCCGGTCCCGAATTGACCGCGCAGATCGCCGCAAAAGTCGAAGCCTTCGTGCGCGAAGTCGTCGCGCCTTACGAGAAGGACCCGCGCCGCGATCACCACGATTGCCCGAGCGAGGAACTGGTCGCCGAACTGAAGGCCAAGGCGCGCGCCGCCGGGGTGCTGACGCCGCATATCCTGCCGGACGGCCGCCACCTGACCCAGCGTGAGACGGCGGTGGTGCTGCGTGCCTCGGGCCTCTCGCCGCTCGGCCCGCTGGCGCTCAACACCGCTGCGCCGGACGAGGGCAACATGTACCTGCTCGGCAAGGTGGGCAGCGCGGCGATCAAGGAACGGTTCCTGAAGCCGCTGGTGGAAGGGCGCGCGCGCTCGGCCTTCTTCATGACCGAACCGGCGGACGAGAACGGCGCCGGGTCCGACCCTTCGATGATGCGGACGACCTGCCACCTCGACGGCAATCACTGGGTCATCAACGGGCGCAAGGCGTTCATCACCGGCGCGGAAGGCGCGCAGGTTGGCATCGTCATGGCGAAGTCCACGGACGGCGCCTGCATGTTTCTGGTCGACCTGCCCGATCCGGCGATCCGCATCGAGCATGTGCCCAACACCATCGATTCCTCGATGCCCGGCGGCCATGCCGTGGTCGCCATCGAGAACCTGCGCGTGCCGGCCGACCAGATGCTTGGGCAATCGGGCGAGGGGTTCCGCTATGCGCAAGTGCGCCTCGCGCCCGCGCGGCTGTCGCACTGCATGCGCTGGCTGGGCGCCTGCATCCGCGCCAACGAGATTGCCACCGACTACGCCAATCGCCGCATGGCCTTCGGCAAGCCGCTGATCGACCACGAAGGCGTCGGCTTCATGCTGGCCGACAACCTGATCGACCTGAAGCAGAGCGAACTCATCATCGACTGGTGCGCGGACGTTCTCGACGTGGGCGAAGCGGGCGGCACCGAAAGCTCGATGGCCAAGGTCGCGGTGTCCGAGGCGCTGATGCGGGTGGCGGATCGCTGCGTGCAGGTGATGGGCGGGCAGGGCGTGACCGCCAACACCATCGTCGAGCAGGTGTTCCGCGAGATCCGCGCCTTCCGCATCTACGACGGTCCCACCGAAGTCCACAAGTGGAGCCTCGCCAAGAAGATCAAGCGCGACTGGAAGACGTCACATGAGCAGCACTGACGCCGCCGCCAATGCCGGCACCGGCGCCGTGCGCGAGGGCTATCGCTTCGACGAGGCGCGGCTGGCGGCGTGGATGGACGCGCATGTCGAGGGCTTCGCCGGGCCGCTCACGGTCGAGCAGTTCAAGGGCGGGCAGTCCAACCCGACCTACAAGCTGGTCACGCCGGGGCGCGCCTATGTGCTGCGGCGCAAGCCGCCGGGGCAGGTGCTGAAAGGCGCCCACGCGGTCGAGCGCGAGGCGCGGGTGCTGTCGGCGCTAGGGGCGACGGGTTTCCCGGTGGCGCATGTCCATGGCCTGTGTCTGGACGAAAGCGTCATCGGCAGCTGGTTCTACGTGATGGAGATGGTCGAGGGCCGCATCTTCTGGGATGCGACGTTCCCCGACGTTCCGCACGGGGAGCGCGCCGCCTACTTCGCCGCGATGAACGCAACGATCGCCGCGCTGCACCGGATCGAGCCGGACGCGGTGGGGCTGGGCGACTACGGCAAGCCGGGCAATTACTTCGAGCGCCAGATCGCCCGCTGGTCGCGCCAGTATCTGGAGGACACCGAGGCGGGCCGCGATCCGGGCATGGACCGGCTGATCGAATGGCTCCCCACGGCGATCCCGGCGGGCGACGAGACGCGCATCGTCCACGGCGACTTCCGCTGCGACAACATGATCTTTCATCCCACGCAGCCGCGCGTGCTGGCGGTGCTGGACTGGGAACTTTCGACGCTGGGGCATCCCCTGGCGGACTTCGCCTATCACGCGATGATGTTTCGCATGCCGCCCGACATCGTGGCGGGGCTGGGCGGCGCGGACATCGCGGCGCTGGGTATCCCGTCGGAGGCCGAATACCTCGCCGCTTATTGCCGCAACGTCGGGCGCCCGCCGATTTCGGAGCAGGACTATGCGTTCTGCATCGCGTTCAACTACTTCCGGCTGGCAGCGATCTTCCACGGCATCAAGGGGCGCGTGATCCGGGGCACGGCCGCGTCCGAACACGCCCGCGAGCGTGCCGCCAGCCTGCCGCGCATCGTCGCGCTGGCAGTGGAAAGCATGGAGGCCTGCCTGTGAGCGACACACCTGTACTGTTCGACCTTGCGGACGGCATCGCCCGCGTCACCCTCAACCGGCCCGAGGCGGGCAATGCCATCGACCTTGCGATGGCGCGCGCGCTGGCCGAGATCGCCATCCGCTGTGAGACCGACACCGCGATCCGCTGCGTCGTCCTCACCGGCGCGGGGCGGCTGTTCTGCGCGGGCGGCGACGTGGGGCTGTTCAAGTCCTCGGGCGATCATGTCGATGCGCTGCTGAGCGAACTGGCGGGCACGCTGCACATGGCGCTCACCCGCTTCGCGCGCATGGCCAAGCCGCTCTTGGTGCTGGTCAACGGACCGGCTGCGGGTGCGGGCCTCAGCCTCGCGATCGGCGGCGACGTGGTGCTCTGCGCACGGTCGGCGCACTTCACAGCCGCTTACGGTACGCTCGGCCTGACGCCCGACGGCGGGATGAGCTGGTGGCTGCCGCGCCTCGTGGGCCTCCGCAAAGCGCAGGAGATCATCCTCACCAACCGCCGCATCAAGGCCGACGAGGCCGAGGCGATCGGCCTGGTCACCCGCACCGTCGATGACGAGGCGCTGGCCGCCGAGGGCGACGCGCTGGCCGCCCGCCTTGCCGATGCCGCCGTGGGTGCGCTCGGCGCGGCGCGGGGACTGCTGCGCCAGAGCCTTGAGACCAGCCTCGACGCACAACTGGAACGCGAAGTCGCGGCGATTACCCGGTCGGGCGCCGCACCCGAATGCCGTGAGGGCCTTGCCGCCTACTTCGAAAAGCGCACGCCGAACTTCAAGGGAATCTGACACATGGCCGAAGCCTACATCGTCGAAGCCGTCCGCACCGCAGGCGGGCGCCGTAACGGCAAGCTCGCGGGATGGCACCCTGCCGACATGGCGGGCGAAGTGCTGAACGCGCTGGTGGACCGCGCCGGGCTGGACCCGGCGGTGGTCGAGGACGTCATCCTCGGCTGCGTGACCCAGGCGGGCGAACAGGCCTTCGCCTTCGCGCGCAATGCGGTGCTGGCCTCGAAGCTGCCGGTCAGCGTGCCCGCTGTCACCATCGACCGGCAATGCGGCTCCTCCCAGCAGTCGGTGCAGTTCGCTGCGCAGGCGGTGATGTCCGGCATGCAGGACGTGGTGATCGCGGCGGGGGCGGAGAGTATGACGCGCGTGCCGATGTTCTCCAACACCGCCTACCACGCGAAGGAAGGCGTCGGCGTCGGCCCGTTCAGCCCGCGTATCCAGCAGCGCTTCGGCGTGGAGAGCTTCAGCCAGTTCGGCGGGGCGGAGATGATCGCCGCCAAGTACGGCTTCGACCGCGAGACGCTCGACCGCTTCGCGCTGGAAAGCCACCGCCGCGCCGCCGCCGCCACCAAGGCAGGCGCGTTCGAGCGCGAGATCGTGCCGCTCGATGTGGACGGCGTGCCCCACGTCACGGACGAGGGCATCCGCTACGACGCGACGCTGGACAGCATCGGTTCGGTCAGGCTGCTGCAGGAGGGCGGGGTGATCTCCGCCGCCAACGCCAGCCAGATCTGCGACGGCGCCTCGGGCGCGCTGGTGGTGTCGGAGCGGGCGCTCAAGGACTACGGCCTTACCCCGATCGCGCGGATCGTGGACATGGTGGTGACGGCGGGCGATCCGGTCATCATGCTGGAGGAACCGATCCCGGCGACGCAAAAGGCGCTCAAGCGCGCCGGACTGCGGATCGAGGATATCGACCTCTACGAAGTGAACGAGGCTTTCGCACCGGTGCCGCTGGCCTGGCTCAAGGCGCTGGGCGGCGATCCTGACAAGCTCAACGTCAACGGCGGCGCCATCGCGCTCGGCCATCCGCTGGGCGCCAGCGGCACCAAGCTGATGGCCACGCTCGTCCATGCCCTGAAGGCGCGCGGCAAGCGCTATGGCCTGCAGACCATGTGCGAAGGCGGCGGCATCGCCAACGTCACCATCCTGGAGGCGCTGTAATGACCTTGCGCACGCGCTTCACCGACCTCGTCGGCATCGAGCATCCGATCGTTCAGGGCGGGATGATGTGGGTGGGCCGCGCCGAACTGGCGGCGGCGGTCTCCAACGCGGGCGGCCTCGGCATCCTCACTGCGCTGACCCAGCCCACGCCTGATGACCTGCGCCGCGAGATCGACCGCTGCCGGGCCCTGACCGACAAGCCCTTCGGCGTGAACCTGACGATCCTGCCCTCGGTTTCGCCGCCGCCTTATGCCGAATACCGTAAGGCCATCATCGACAGCGGCGTCACCATCGTCGAAACCGCAGGCCACCGCCCGCAGGAGCATGTCGAGGACTTCAAGGCCCACGGGATTACCGTGATCCACAAGTGCACGGCCGTCCGCCACGCCCTGTCGGCCGAGCGGATGGGCGTGGACGCGATCTCGATCGACGGCTTCGAGTGCGCGGGCCATCCGGGCGAGGACGATATCCCAGGCCTCATCCTGATCCCGGCGGCGGCGGACACGCTGACGATCCCGATGATCGCGAGCGGAGGCTTCGGTGACGGGCGCGGCCTCGCCGCCGCGCTGGCGCTGGGTGCGGACGGTATCAACATGGGCACCCGCTTCTGCGCCACGGTGGAAGCGCCGATCCACGAGCGGGTGAAGCGGTTCATCGTCGACAACGACGAGCGCGGCACCAACCTGATCTTCCGCAAGTTCCACAATACCGGCCGCGTCGCGAAGAACAGCGTGTCCGACCGGGTGGTGGAGATTTCCGCCCGCGACGGTGCGGTGTTCGAGGATATCCGCCCGCTGGTATCAGGCGCGAAGGGCCGCACGGCGCTGGAGACGGGCGACATCGACGCCGGGCTCGTCTGGGCCGGGCAAGTGCAGGGGCTGATCCACGACATTCCGACATGCGCCGAACTGGTCGGCCGGATCGTGCGCGATGCGCAAGAGATCATCGTCTCGCGGCTGGCGGGCATGGTCGCGGAGAAGGTGACGGCATGAGCGAACTCGTCACCGTCACGCGCGAAGGGCCGCTGACGATCATCACTATCAACCGGCCTGAGGCGAGCAACGCCCTGAACGCCGACGCGCAAGTCGCGATGGACGCGGCCTTCGGTGCCTTCGCGGCGGACGACGAGCAGTGGGTCGCCATCGTCACCGGTGCGGGGCCGAAGGCGTTCTGTGCCGGGCATGACCTCAAGCAGCAGGCGGCTGGCGGGGAACTGGTGTCACCGCCCAACGGCTTCGGCGGCCTGACCGGGCGCAAAGGGCTGACCAAGCCGGTGATCGCCGCCGTCAACGGCGTGGCGATGGGCGGCGGCTTCGAACTGGCGCTGGCCTGCGACATCGTGGTGGCGGCGGCCCATGCGGCTTTCGCGCTGCCAGAGGTCCGCGTCGGACTGGCGGCGTTGGGCGGGGGTATCCAGATCTTGCCGCAAGTGGTCGGCGCCAAGCACGCGATGGGCATGCTGCTGACCGGACGGCGCGTCTCGGCGCAGGAGGGGCATGCGCTGGGCTTCATCAACGAAGCGACCGAAGGCGACGTGCTTGAGGCTGCGCGGCGCTGGGCGGAGCTGATCCTTGGCGGCAGTCCGATGGCGGTGCGCGCCACCAAAGAAGCGGTCGGGCGCGGCCTGTCCACGCCGTACGACCAGGCTTTCGCCGAGCAGTGGAGCTACCCTGCGATGCAGGCGATGCTGGCCTCCGAGGACTACGTCGAAGGCCCGCGCGCCTTCGCCGAGAAGCGCGGGCCGGAGTGGAAGGGGCGCTGATCCCCTTTAACGGTGGTGTCAATCCGCCGCGGTGTAAGGCCCACCCCGTTCAGCTAGTTCGCTGCGCTCCCAAGCCTTCCAGCCCTCCCGCAAGCGGGAGGGCTGATGCGGCGCCCCCCTCCCGCGAGCGGGAGGGGGAGCGAGACTTAGGCCGCAGGCCTTAGTCGCAGCGGGGTGGGCCTTGCGCTATGCCAGAAGCGCAGGCGGGACTACTCCGCAGCCTCCAGCTTCGCGCAGCCCTTCGGCATGCGCTGGGCTTCAACTTGCGCGGGCGTCAGTTCGATCGCCATCGGCTTGAGGCCGAGCCGTGCAAACATCGCCAGATCGTTGTCGTCGCCCGCGTTGGGCGCGGTCAGCAGCTTGTCGCCGGTGAAGATCGAGTTCGCGCCGGCCATGAAGCACATCGCCTGCGTCATCTCCGACATCGATTCGCGGCCGGCAGAGAGGCGAACCATCGAGCCCGGCATGGTGATGCGCGCGACCGCCACGGTGCGCACGAACTCCACGTCGTCGATATTGGCGAGCGGTGTGTCGGCCAGCATGTCACCCAGCACGGTGCCCTTCACCGGCACCAGCGCGTTCACCGGCACCGACTGCGGGTGCTCCGGCAAGGTGGCGAGCGTGTGGACGAAGCCCACGCGATCGGCGCGGGTCTCGCCCATGCCGACGATGCCGCCCGAGCACACGTTGATCCCCGCCATGCGCACGTTCGACAGCGTATCGAGGCGGTCTTCCATCGTGCGCGTGGTGATGACCTGATCGTAGCGTTCAGGGCTCGTGTCGATGTTGTGGTTGTAGTAGTCGAGGCCCGCGTCGCTCAGCATGTCGGCCTGATCGGGCGTCAGCATGCCCAGCGTCATGCAGGTTTCCATGCCCATCGCGCGCACGCCCTTCACCATCTCGATGATGGCGGGCATGTCACGGTCCTTGGGGTTGCGCCAGGCCGCGCCCATGCAGAAGCGGGTGGAGCCCTGATCCGCCGCCTGCGCCGCGCGCTGGAGCACGGCCTGCACCTCCATCAGCTTGGTCGCCTTGACGCCGCTGTTGGCGGACACCGACTGCGAGCAATAGCCGCAATCCTCCACGCAGCCGCCGGTCTTGATCGAGAGCAGCGTGGAAAGCTGCACTTCGTCCGCCTTGTGGCTGGCGCGGTGAACTTCGGCGGCGCGGAAGACCAGTTCGGTGAACGGCAGGTCGAACAGCGCCGCGATTTCCTCGCGGGTCCAGTCAGTACGAGGGGTGGTGGAGAACGGCGATCCCTGCGGCATTTCTGGTACTCTCCCGATGTGTCCGGCCGTCAACGGCAAATTCTATCGATCAAAATCGTCGGACGATATTGACAGACCACGAAGCTGTAGTCCACAAGGTTCGCAACAAAGACAAGGGCAGGGGATGATGACCGACTACGTTCGCTTGCTGGAGGCCAACAACGCTATCCAGACCATAGGTGATGATACCTATTGGCTCTGTGTGACGCGCACCGTGCAGGAATCGAAGCTGTTTCCCGTGCCGTCGTACATGCTGCTTTCGTACCTCTGCTGCTTCTACCGTTACCCGGAATTGCTGCGGAAGGTGGAGGCGGTGATGCCGGCCGAGGAAGTGGGCGACCGCTCGCGCCTGATCGGCGGCAAGCTGGGCAACCTGCCGGGCTGGGCGCTCCCCACCTTCTACCTGCTGGGCCGCGAGATCCTCATCAACTTCGGTATGCTCGCGCCCGAGGATGCGGCGGAGGACGTGGCCTATGTCATGGACTTCTGGCGCCGCTTCAAGCTGGCGCAGCAGCGCGAGGACGGGCACCTCAACGCCCGCGAATTCGGCCAGCGCGTGCAGCACTTGCCCGAACGCCGGGTGCAGCGCTTCCACTCCGAACTGCTGCCTTGCAAGCCCGGCGACCGGCTCGGTCATGCGGCGCAGGCGTTCCTCGCCACGGTGTCGCAGTACGGCTTCCTCGTCTCGTGCGAGAGCCGCTGTGCGCTCAACAATTCCGGGCCCTATCGCCTTGCCGAAGACCGCGAGATGATCATCCGCGACTTCTCCGATCTGGCAGAGGGCGACTATCCCTGGCTCGACGGCGTGGCGGGCGACATCCCCTTCAGCAACCTGACGGTGACGATGGAGGCCACAGGCTGCCAGTTCTACCTGATGGACGACTGGGGCAGCTTCGAATCCCGCCCCGAATTCACCGCCGACAAGCTGACCGGCGTGGGCCTCTATACATCCGATGCGCTGTCGGGCGGCTACATCCCGGTCGGCATGGGTTCGGCCGAGGAACTGGCCGCCACTTTCGAGGATCTGACTGACCGCATCCGCAAGGCCACCGTCGAACTGTGGAAGCGCACGGCCACCTGGTCGCGCGACGAGATGATGGATGCGGGCGCGCTCGTCTACTTCTCGCTCATCAAGGAGATCGCGCATATCGCGGGCGTTTACGACGTGAACGACTGGATGACGATCGACCCGCGCGCGGACCGGTTCCGCAGCCTGTTCAACGACGAGTTCGGCCGCGATTTCCTGGGCGAGATGGTGGGCCTCGTCTCGCTGCCGAGCCAGCAGCTCAATCGCTATGCGATGATGCAGCATAACAACAACCCGGTGCGCTACATCTCGCAGATCCCCTATTCGGTGCTGCAGCGAGAAGGTACGGGCGGCAAGCTGGCACCGATCGGGCCGGGCGTCTCGCACCTGCCGCCCAAGCAGGACCTTTACACCACCACCGCCGGACGCCTGCCGCTGGCCGAGTACAACGCCCGGGCAAGGGCGCTGCAACCCGCGCAGATGGCGCCCGAGTATCGTTTCATCTGCGACACCACGGCCAAATTCCACCCCGACGATGCACAGGTTCAGGCGCTCTACCGGCTTGAACAGGAAGGCTCGCCGCTGGCGGGCCGGGGCGTGGGCCTCAGCCGTGACGATGTCGAAGCCATTCGGAGTGCGCGCGCATGAGCGGCAAAGACCCTGACGAAACCTCGCTGCCCGAACTGGAACTGCTGATCGCCGAGTTCAAGCAGTCGGGCCTGCGCGAACTGCACGCCCGCTGCGGCGAACTGGAGGTCTATCTCTCGCAGGATGCGGATGCCTCCGGGCTTGATGCCCCGCGTGTCTCGGTCGCTGCGCCGGTTGCCAGCGCTGCACCTGCCTCCAAGGCCGCGCCTGCAGCTGCCGTGGCGGCACCGGCGGGAGCGCCTGCGGTGCCGGACGGCGCGGTCGTCGTGACGGCGCCTTACCTTGGCACCTTCTACCGCGCGCCCAAGCCCGGTGCGCCTAACTATGTCGAGGTGGGCGGGCGTGTTTCCGCCGAAACCGAGGTCTGTCTGGTGGAGGTGATGAAGCTGTTCACCGCCGTGCGCGCAGGGGCCGCTGGCACCGTTCTGGAAGTGCTCGCCAGCGATGGCGATCTGGTTTCGGCCGGGCAGCCGCTTTTCGTGATCCGGCCGGAATAGCGCCATGGCCCTGTCCCGCCTCTTCATCGCCAACCGGGGGGAAATCGCCCTTCGCGTGCTTCGCGCCGCGCAAGGGCTGAACCTGGAAACCGTGATCGGCGTCTCCGATGCCGACCGTGACAGCGTGACCGCAAGGCTGGCCGACCGAGCGCTGGTGCTCGGCCCCGGACCTGCGGCGAAAAGCTATCTCGACGCGAAACTGGTGGTGCAGGCCGCCAAGGCCAGCGGGTGTGACGCGCTCCATCCCGGATACGGCTTCCTGTCCGAACGCGCCGAACTGGCACGGCTCTGCAAGGAGCACGGCATCACTTTCGTCGGCCCCGAAGCGGACATGATCGAAGCGCTGGGCGACAAATTGCGCGCGCGAGAGATGGCCGCTGCCGCAGGCGTACCGCTGGTGCCCGGCAGCGGCGAGATCGCCTCGACAGCCGATGCCCGCCGGATCGCAGGCGACATCGGCTATCCCGTGCTGCTGAAAGCGGCGGCGGGCGGCGGCGGGCGCGGCATGGTCATCGTCAACGGCCCGTCCGAAGTCGAAGCCGGATACCACCGCGCGAGCGCGGAGGCGCTGGCCGCTTTCAACGACGGCACCCTGTTCATGGAGCGTTTCGTGCCCGAGGCGCGCCACGTCGAAGTCCAGCTCATGGGCGACGGGCAGGGCGAAGTGATCCACTTCGGCGAGCGCGACTGCTCGGTCCAGCGCCGCTATCAGAAGGTGGTCGAGGAAGCGCCCTGTGTAGCGATGCCGGACGCTTTGCGCGCGCAGCTGCACGAGGCGGCGGTGAACCTTGCGAAAAGCGTCAACTACCGCAACGCGGGGACGTGCGAGTTCCTCTACGACGTGATGCGCGAGGAGATCTACTTCATCGAGGTCAACGCCCGCATCCAGGTGGAGCACCCGGTCAGCGAGATGGTGACGGGTCGCGATCTGGTGCAGGAACAGTTGCGCGTTGCGGCGGGCAAGGGCCTTTCGGTGCGCCAGCAGGATGTCGTGCTCACCGGCCACGCCATCGAATGCCGCATCAATGCCGAGGACACCGCGCGCGATTTCGTGCCGGTGCCCGGCACCGTCACCCGCTGGCGCCCGCCCGAGGGCGAGGGCATCCGCCTCGACAGCCACATGCGTGAAGGCGCAAGCATCCCGCCATTCTACGACAGCATGATCGGCAAGCTGATCGTCCACGCCGACACCCGCGACGCCGCGATCGACCGCATGATCGGCGCGCTCGACGCCTTCGAGGTCGAAGGCGTGCCCACGACCATCCCGCTCCACCGCGAGATTCTTCGCGACGAGCACTTCCGGTCGAACACCATTCACACCCGCTGGCTGGAACAGGACCTGTTCACCGCGCAGCGCATGGCAGCGGAGTAATCCCCATGGCGCATATCCAGTTCCTCGACGAAACCCTGCGCGACGGCCAGCAGAGCCTGTGGGGCATGCGCATGCAGGCGGGCATGGCCCTGCCGGTGGCGCCGCTGATCGACAGGACCGGCTATCAGATCATCAGCCTGGCCGGTTCCTCGCTGTTCGAAGTGCTGATCCGGCATTGCCAGGAAGACCCCTGGGCGGGCCTCGACCTGCTGGTGAAGGCGATGCCGGACACGCCCCTGCGCGCCGGGTGCCGCTCCAACGGGTCGGTGACTTTCGGCTTCACGCCCGATGCGCTGATGGACATTTGGGTGGATCGCCTCTGCGCCCACGGCATCCGCAGCTTCTGGCTCTACGATGTGTTGTTCAACATCGACAAGATGCACCGTCTCGCCCGCATCGCCAAGCGGCACCAGTGCCAGGTGGCGGGCACGATGTTGTTCACGCTCTCCCCGGTCCACGACGATGCCTATTACGCGGACAAGGCGGACAAGCTTTCGGCGCTGGACGAGGTGGACAGCCTGCTGCTCTACGACACCGGCGGCGTGCTCGATCGAGACCGGATTTCCACGCTGGTCCCTGCGATCAAGGCCAAGGCGCGCGGCAAGCCGATCGAGATGCATGCCAACAACATGCTCGGCCAGTCGGCCAAGTCCTATATCGACGCGATCGAGTTCGGGGTGACGACGATCCACACCGCCGTGCGCCCGATGGCCAACGGTCCCTCGATCCCCTCGGTCGAGATCATGGCCCGCAATGTCGAGATGCTGGGCCACACCCACAACCTCGACACGTCGCTGTTCAAGCCGGTGGCCGATCACTTCGAGAAGGTCGGCAAAGCGGCCGGGTTCCTGGTGAACCAGCATTTCGAGTACGACGTCACTTCGCTCAAGCACCAGATCCCGGGCGGCATGATGGGCACCCTGCGCGCACAGCTGGTACAGCAGAACATGCTGGATCGCCTGCCCGACGTGCTGGAGGAAGTCGCGCGCGTGCGCCGCGAACTGGGCTATCCCGGCATGGCGACGCCGTTCGCGCAGCTGGTCGGCACGCTGGCGGTGCTCAACATCGTGACGGGCAAGCGCTACTCGGTGGTGCCGGACGAAGTGATCCAGTACGCAGCCGGTTTCTATGGCGAGCCCGTCGCGCCGATCGACGCCGATGTGCTGGACCGCATCCTGTCGAAACCGCGCGCCAAGGAAATCCTCGCCAGCCCGCCCGAACAGCCCAACCGCGAGGAACTGCATCGCCGCCACGGCACCGGCGGGGATGACGACGAACTGCTTCTGCGCGCGCTAGTGCCGTCCGCCGACATCGACCGCATGCGCCTTTCGGGAGCGCCGCGCCGGGACTATCCGACGCTGTCCTCGCCCGAACTGGATCAGGTGGCCCGGCTGATGAAGGTGGCGAACCTGCCGCTGGTGCAGCTGCGCTCCAGCCAGCTCGAACTCTCGATGCGGCAGTAGAGCAGTCGAGCCGACTGCGTCGGCCAAACTGCTCTACGTTTTTGTTTTACGCGTTTTCCGAGTCATCAGGCCATTTGACCTGATTAGAAAACGCTTTGGCGGGGACTTTTCGCGCGGATGCGGATGATCGACTTCTTCGACCGCGGCGCGCGCATGGGCGCCGACCAAGCCTGCATGATCGAGGGCGAGCGCGTCAGCACGTATGGCGAGGTCAAGGCGCGCAGCGATGCCATCGCCCGCGCTCTGATCGCCGACGGCTTTCCGGCGGGCGGCCACGCGGCGGTGCTGAGCGGCAACAGCGTCCGCGCTTTCGAGGCGATCCTGGGCATCCTGCGCGCCGACGGCGTCTGGGTGATGGCCAACAACCGCGCCTCGCTGGACGAGAACGCCTATCTGCTCGACCTGCTCGATGTGGACACGCTTTTCGTCCATTCCGAAGTGGCGGACCGGGTCGCGCATTTCCGCGAGGCCTGCCCCAACATCCGCCGCTTCATCGCGCTCAATCGCGCGTTTGCGGAGGCCGACCGCTTCCTTGGCGACATGCTGGTAGAGAGCGACGAACCCGTGCCCCAGCGCCGTTCGGGCGCGGCGGAGGAGCTTGGCTTCCTCGCCAATACCGGCGGCACCACCGGGCGCTCCAAGGGGGTGATGCTGTCGAACGGCAACTGGCAGGCGCTGGTGTCCAGCCTCGTCGCTTCGATGCCGATGAAGCGTCCGCCGGTGAACCTCGTTGCCGCGCCGATGACGCATGCGGCGGGGCCGCTGGCGCTGGCCAGCATGGCGCTGGGCGGGACGGTGGTGGTGCTGCCGCGCTTCGATGCGGCCGAAGTGGTGGCGGCTATCGCGCGCCACCGCGTCACCTACATGTTCCTGCCCCCCACCGCGATCTATATGCTGCTGGCGGAGCCGTCCGCGCAGACCGCCGATTTCTCCAGCCTCGAATACATCTCCTACGCCGGGGCGCCGATGTCGCTCGACCGGCTGAAGGAGGCCATCGCGCTTTTCGGCCCGGTGATGAACGCCAGCTTCGGGCAGACGGAAGCGCCGATGTGCGTCACCGCGATGCCGCCGCATGAACATCTGGACGATGCCGGCAACCTCGCACACCCCGGTTCCTGCGGACGCGCGAACCTGCTCTCCATCGTCGAAATCATGGATGACGACGGTCGCATCCTCGGCCCCGAAGAGCGTGGCGAGATCGTCGTGCGCGGGCCGCTGGTGATGCAGGGCTACTACAAGAACCCTCAGGCGACCGCCGAAGTCTCCGCCCATGGCTGGCACCATACCGGAGACATTGGTGTGCGTGACGAGCAGGGCTGGTTCTACGTGGTGGACCGCAAGAAGGACATGATCATCTCGGGCGGCTTCAACGTCTACCCCGCCGAAGTGGAGCAGGCGCTGATGGCCGATCCGCAAGTGCAGGACTGCGCCGTGATCGGCGTCCCCGACGACAAGTGGGGCGAGGCCGTCGTCGCCATCGTCGAACCGCGCGGCGGCTGCACCATCGATCTTGAGAGGCTGCTGGCGGAAGCACGCGAGCGGCTCGGCCCAGTCAAGACGCCCAAGCGGGTGGAAGTGATGGCCGCGCTGCCGCGCTCCAACGCGGGCAAGGTGCTGCGCGCCGAACTGCGCAAGCGCCACTGGCAGCCGGTGGGAAGGACGATCTGATGCGCGACGTGGTGATCCTCGGCGTCGGCATGACGCCTTTCGGCCGTCATCTGGACAAGAGCCACGAACAGCTGACGCAAGCCGCGGTGCGTCTGGCGCTGGAGGATGCCGGGCTTGATGGCGCGGCGATCGACATGGCTGTCTATGCCAACGTCATCCAGGGCTTCTTCGCGGGCGAGATGTCGATCCCGGGCGAGTACGCGCTGCGCCCCCTCGGCATCTCCGGCGTGCGCGGGTTCCATGTCGAGCAGGCCTGCGCCAGTTCCACGGTGAGCCTGCACCTTGCAGTGGATTACGTGAAGGCGGGCCTTGCCGAAGTGGCGCTCGTCGTCGGCGTCGAGAAGCTCTACAGCGACGATCGCACCAAGCGCTTCGCCGTGTTCCAGCAGCCGCGCGACATGGTGGAGGCTGCGGCCTATATCGAGCGCACCCGCGATCTCCTCGCCCCCGTCCCGGCGGATAAGCGCGCGGCCAGCCCCAATGTGCTGATGGAAGCCTATGCGGCGCAGGCGCGCCTGCACATGGGCACCTATGGTTCGACGCAGGCCCAGATCGCGGCGGTGGCGGCCAAGGATCATCGGCATTCGCAGTTCAACCCGCTGGCGCAGTACCGTGAGGCGATGAGCGTCGAGGAAATCCTCGCCGCGCCGCAAGTCGCCTGGCCGCTGACCAACCCGATGTGCGCCCCGATCAGCGACGGCGCGGCGGCCGCGATCGTGTGCTCGGCGGATTTCGCGAAGCGCTTCCCGGGTACGCCGATCCGCGTTCTTGCGGCGGAAAACCGCACCGGCAGCGATCGCGCGCCGCACGACTATGCGGACCACGTCACCCGCAAGGTCGCGGCGCTGGCTTACGAGCGCGCTGGGGTCGGCCCGCAGGACGTGGACCTCGCCGAAGTCCATGACGCCAGTTCGATCGGCGAGATGATCCAGACCGAAGCGCTCGGCCTGTGCGCACCGGGAGAGGCCGGGCTCGCCGCCGAGCGCGGGGAGACGGCATTGGGCGGCCGGGTTCCGGTGAACGTCTCGGGTGGGCTGGTGTCGAAGGGGCATCCGCTGGCGGCGACCGGGCTGGGGCAGATCCACGAACTCGTCACGCAGCTGCGCGGGCAGGCCGGCAAGCGACAAGTTGAAGGTGCGCGCGTGGCCGTGGCGGAGAACTCCGGCGGGTTCTACGGTGTCGAGGACGGCATGTCGGCGGTGACGATCCTCGCGCGGGACTAAACGTTCCCCTCATTTCGTCATTGCGAGGCCCTTAGGGCCGCGGCAATCCAGGGCGGCGTAACGCTGCCTCCGGACCGCCGCGTTACACATCACCCAAACAACACCTCAAGCCCCGATTTCGCCCCATGCGCCGTCATGTCGAGCTGCATCGGCGTGATCGAGATTTCCCGGTCCAGCATCGCCTGCAGGTCGTTGCCCGGAGCATGGCCGCCCGCCGGAAGGGCGATTTTCACCCAGTAGTACGGGAAGTGCCGCGCATCGACGCGCCGCTCCGGGATGAACGCGCCCGGCGGCCGCTGCCCTTGCGTGGTCACGCGCATGCCGGTCACTTCGTCGGCCGGGCATTCCGGGAAGTTGACGTTCACGAACAGCCCCGGCTTCCAGTCGAAGCGCAGCAGCTTCTCGATCACGTCCCCGGCGAAACGCTCGGCATTGTCCCAGGGCACCGCGTTCGGCGGGCGGAAGCACTGGCTGAGCGCGATCGCTGGGATACCCAGCAAAGCCCCCTCCATCGCCGCCGCCGCCGTGCCGGAATAAGTGATGTCTTCGGCCAGATTCGGGCCGCGATTGATGCCCGAGATCAGGATGTCGGGCCGCTTACCCTCGATCAGTTCGTAGATCGCCAGAAGCGCGCAGTCGGTCGGCGTGCCTTTCACTGCAAAGTGCCGCTCGTTGCGCTGCTTCACGCGAATCGGCAGCGTGGTGGAGAACGAGTGCCCCGCGCCGGAACGTTCGTCGTCCGGCGCCACGACCCACACGTCGTCGGTGAACCGGCGCACGATCTTTTCCAGCAGTACAAGGCCGGGCGCGTCGATGCCGTCGTCGTTGACGAGCAATACGCGCGGTGG
Source organism: Novosphingobium sp. HR1a (assembly GCF_015594425.1). Classification (NCBI taxonomy): domain Bacteria; kingdom Pseudomonadati; phylum Pseudomonadota; class Alphaproteobacteria; order Sphingomonadales; family Sphingomonadaceae; genus Novosphingobium; species Novosphingobium sp. HR1a. The sequence goes on along the minus strand of NZ_JABXWS010000063.1, from coordinate 56,660 downwards.
GGTTCCAGTCATCATATCCTCCCGATCATTCCCGAGCGAGGGCTACGACAGCCTGCACGCGCGGTCAAGATCGTCCGACGATTTCATCCAATCATGTTGACAGGGTGATTGGCATGCGGCATCCCTGTGCGCAACAAAGAGGATTGGGAGGGACCGTGGGCTCCGTTAAATTGCCTATCGACGACGTGCTGCACGCAGGTCCGCCGGCGACGCCGCTGGTGGAAGCCGTGCTGGACCTTGTGCGCGAACGCATCCGCGCACGTTTCGGCGAATCGGGACTGGACTGGGACGCCTTCGCGCTCACCGCCGCCGACGACCTCGTGACGCGCGAGGACATCGAGACTGTCGAGGCCCGCATCCTCGCCAGCGGCCACCGCTTCGACTGGTCGGCGCGCGTTTCCGTCACCGAGCGGCCCGACGCGCACAAGCCCGATGGCACCGCTTCGGAAGCCAGTACCGGCTTCGCGCATCCAGAGGCGCCCAGCGGCGACGCGGACGATGACGGCAAGGCCCTGCGGGGGCTTGGCGACAACGTCGTGCGCTATCCCAGCGACATCGTCGGCCAGGCGCTTTACGTGCGTTCGAACGAGCGGGTCATGGAACTGCTGTCGAGCGGCGTCCCCACCGGTGCCATCGCCATCATCGACGATTCGGGCGGCACCCTGACCGCGCCGATCATCGACCAGTTCGCGGGCGTGGTCTGCGCCGGGGGCTCGGTCCGCTCGCACCTCGGCATCCTGACGCGCGAGTACAACATCCCCTGCCTGATGAACGCCAAGGTGGCCGGCATCCGCGAAGGCGATCGCATCTCGGTGGAAGTCTCCGCCCCGGCCAAGACGACCGAGGACTACCAAAAGGGCGTCGAGCGCGTCGCGCGCGTCTGGGTGATCGGGGAGGCGGCGTGATGGCGACGACCATGACCGAGCGCGACCTTGTGCTCCATGCCACGGCGATCAAGCGCCATGCGCCGCTCCCCGCCATCGCGCACCTTGCGGGGCTTCCCGAAGCCACGGCACAGGCGGTGATCGACCAGGCCGTCGCCACCGGCCGCGTGATCGAGGCGCGCGGCGCCTATGCGCTGACGCCGCTGGCGGGCGTGGCGCTCACCGCACGCTATGCGCGCCACTTCGCAAGTGTGCGTGAGGATGCTGCCTTCGTCGGCGCCTACGAAGGTTTCGAGCGGATCAATCGCACCCTCAAGCAGATCATCACCGACTGGCAGACGTTGGATATCGGCGGCGCCAAGGTGGCCAACGACCATAGCGACAAGGCCCACGACGACGCGGTGATCGACCGCCTCGGCGCGCTGCACGAACAGGCCGAGCCGATTCTTGCCAAGCTGGCGGGCCGCTTGCCGCGCCTGCAATACTACGCCGACAAGCTGCTCGCCGCGCTGGAAGCGGCCGAGGACGGCGACCCCGAATGGGTCAGTGATATCCGGCGCGACAGCTACCATACCGTCTGGTTCGAACTGCACGAGGAACTGCTGCGGACCATGGGCCGCGAGCGGGAGGAATGACGATGGCCGACTGGACTCTCCTGCTGGACGGTGCCGACCTGCCCGACCGCGCGCTGATCGGCGGCAAGGCATGGTCGGTGGCGCGCATGGCCGCGCTCGGCCTCGACGTGCCGCCCGCCTTCGTCATCACCACCAAGGCCTGCCTCGCCTATCTGGAGCGCGGCGAAATGCCCGAGGGGCTGGAGCCGGAGATCGCCGCCGGGCTCGATTGGCTGCAGCGCCGCACCGGCCGCAGCTTCGGCGCGGGCGACAAGCGGCTGCTGCTCTCGATCCGATCGGGCGCGGCGATCTCGATGCCCGGCATGATGGACACCGTGCTCAACCTCGGCATCGACGATGACGGCGAGGCGGCACTGGCGGCCGAGACGGGCCTGCCCGCCTTCGCCCGCGATACGCATCGGCGGTTCCTCGAACTCTACAGTTCGATCGTGCTCAAGCAGGCGGTCGAGCTGGAAGCGGACGAAAGCCCGGCGCAGTGGCGCGCGGCGATCGGCGAGGTTCCGGGCGCGGTGCACGACCAGCTTCTCGGCGCGGTGCGGGCGGTGTTCGACAGCTGGAACACCCGCCGCGCGCGGCGTTACCGCGAACATAACAACATCCCGCACGACATGGGTACGGCGGTGACGGTGCAGGCGATGGTCTTCGGCAACCTCGACGATCTGAGCGGCACCGGCGTCCTGTTCAGCCGCAATCCGCTGCAGGGCGACCCTGCGCCTTATGGCGAATACCTGCCGCGCGCGCAGGGCGAGGACGTGGTTTCGGGCAAATTCACCCCGCTCTCGCTGGGGGCCATGCAGGCGCATGTGCCCGACGCGCACGCCGCGCTCCTAGCCGCCAGCGACATGCTGGAGCGCGAGAACGGCGACGTGCAGGATATCGAGTTCACCGTGCAGTCGGGCAGGCTGTACCTGCTGCAATCCCGCTCGGCCAAGCGCGCCCCGGAGGCTGCGGTGCGGATCGCGGTGGACATGGTGGGCGAGGGGCGGATCGACGCCGCCACCGCGCTCTCCCGCGTCAGCGCCGAGCAGGTCTCGACACTACTGCTGCCGCGTCTCGCCCCCAACGCCGCCGAGGGCGCACAGGTGGTGGCGCAAGGCGAGGGCGCCTGCCCCGGCGTCGCCACCGGCGTGCTGGTGGCCGATTCCGACGAAGCCGAGCGCCGTGCCGCCGCTGGGGAAGCGGTGATCCTGGTGCGCGCCACCACCAGTCCCGACGACGTCCACGGCATGATCGCCGCACGCGCCGTCGTGACCGAGCAGGGCGGCTCCACCTCGCACGCCGCCGTCGTCAGCCGGGCGCTGGGGCGCCCTTGCGTGGTCGGCACCGGCAGCGGCGCCCTGGTGCTGGCGGGGCAGGTGGTCACCGTGGACGGCGCCAGCGGCAAGGTCTTCGCAGGCGCACTCGCAACGCAGGTGCCGCGCGAGGACGAGGACGAGCGCCTCTCCCGCCTGATCGGCTGGGCGCGCGAGCGTTGCCCGATCGAAGTGCTGCGCCCTGAGGACGCCGCCTCCGCCGATGCGGTGGACGTCGATCTGCTGCTGGCCGAAGGCACCCACGAACAGTTGGCGAGCGCGCTGGCGGGCCACGCCGCGGCGCGCGGCAGCGGCCTCGCCAATGCCGAGATCGCGCGCATCGCCCGGCGGGCGGGGATTACGCGCATGATAACCGAGCCGGTGCTGCCGGCCCTTCTGGTCGCGCTGGAGGATTGAGCCGATGACCTCGCCCATTCACGATATCCGCGCTATGCTGCTGCAGTTCGAGCGCTCGCCGCTGAAGGACTTGTACTTCCGCTCGGCCGACTGGTCGCTGTTCCTCGCCCGGCCGGAGGGCGGCGCGAACCCGCTGCTGGCGCTGGAGGCCGGCGCGGCGGAGGCCGTCACTGCGGCCACGATCGCGGGCGTCGCGCAGGCACCGCACCTCGGCCTGTTCGAGCCGTGCTGCGCGGCCGGAGACGCGGTGCAGGTCGGCGACGTGCTCGCCCGCCTCGACGTGCTGGGACGCAAGACCGAGGTGGTCAGCACTGCCGCCGGCGTGGTCAGCGCGGTGCACGCGGCGGCCAACGACCTCGTCGAATATGGCGCCGATCTGGTGGAGATCGCGGCCGCCTGAGGGCTGCATCGAAAGATCGAATAATTCACCACCGGGCGCCGTTTTCTGCGGTGCCGGGTGGATTTTCATGTCCGTGACAAAAAGGTGGCCGGAGCGAGCAAGGCAAGGAGCCGCTCCGGCCAAGGGTCACAGGATGAGAGGAATGCCCCATGACAAGCATTCCTCCGGGCTTGAGGCTTGACGAGAGAGGCAAGCCGCGAAATAAAAGCTAATGCGAAGCAGTCGCATATGCAAGTGAAAAAGGAAGCCCTGTGTATCAGCCCGGCGATCGGCCCCTGGACGACCGGCATTGGAAGCGGCTGAACCGCTTTGCCAACATGGCATTCGCCAAACGTCGATGGGATGAAGCGGATCGCCTGTACGGCGCTGCACTTTACGAAGCGAACCGGCTGTTCGAGATTGCGCAGGCGGGCGGTGTGATGCGCTGCGATCCGGCGCCGATGCTGGTAGTCGCGACCACCAATGCTGCCGAAAACTGGATCGTCCTGGGCCGGTGCGAGGATGCGGGCAAAGCGATCGCCGGGCTGTCGCGGCGACTCGTGGAAGTGGTCGACGACATGGAAAGTCCGCCGGATTTCCGCCGACAGTGCCTTGTTCACCTGAAAGGCGCAGTACGGAGCCTGACGTCCGTATTGCCCCGCGCCGGTTGGTCGAGCGATGCAGTTGTCGCTCAGGTGATGGAGGTGCGCAGCGCTGCGCTTCGCGCCATGGACCCGTCACCTCCCCGGTATTGAGAACGGGGTGAAGGCACGGTCGCTTCAATGGACCGATACCGATCCGATGCCTGGGCGCCGGATCGGTATCCAGCCGTATCAGGCCGCCAGTCTGGTTCCCGCGGTCGGGCCGGAGCGGAGCGTGAAGATGTCCTCGATATGGATGAGCACGGCGAATTTCGGCGTCTTCATCCCGGCCGTGTCGGCGAAAGCGACGGCGTTATCGAAGGCATCGCCCTCGGAAAAGACTTCCGGCCGTCCGATGAAACGATAGCCGTCGAGCGCATCGCGATCGATCACCGCGACGGCCATCTTCGATCCGTCGAGGATGTTCTGCAGCGTCTGGCCACCGGTGTTTTCGTTATAGATAAGCGTCTTGTCGTCATAAACGCGAAGCGAGCGCTTGGGGCCGATGTCAGGGAGGCCTTCCTTGCTCACCGTGGACTGGATCGGCAGCTGGACGGCAAGGAATTGCTTCATGGTTTCGTCGAGAGAGCTCATGGCGGGTCATTTCTTTCCGGTTCGAGCGGGATGGCCGACGGCGTGCCGGCGCGTAGGCTCGCAAGGGCTGAGATCGCGCGGATAACCGCGCATGCAAACCGTTATATATAATGATTCGCAAATGCAATAATTTGGCGGAATGCTTGTTCGATCCTGATGCCATGACCGGCCACAGCACCATTGACGATAGGATATGCAAATCCGGACAAGGACCTCGTACTGACCGGGCATCGCCTGAAAATGGCTAGTGATAATCACTTGCAGCACCGCCTTCCAGATGCGACTGCTTGTCCGATCGCCGCGTCCGCAGCGACGTGTGCTCGATATCGTGGGGCGAGACGGAATGGCGCTGGCACTGCCGGAGTACGAGGCCGATAGCGCCGATGGACCGGCGACATGGACTTCCGGCGGCTTGTTCACCGTCGCCTTTCTCGGCGTGACGGCGGGTGTCCAGATGAGCGACCGGGGCCTTCAGTCGATCCTGCTCTCGGCCATCCAGGAAAGTTTCCGGGTCGGGGATGCGACGATCGGGGCGCTTCAGGGCCTTGCTGGTGTCCTTGTCGGGAGCGCGATCGCCGTACCGCTGGCCAGGCTGGCGGATCGCCTGTCACGCAAGAAAGTGCTGCTCGGCCTGATCGCGGGCTGGACTTGCCTGATGGCCCTGAGCGCACTGGCGCCCGATTTTCCGCTGTTCTTCGTAGGCCGCGCGGCTTCGGGCGTAACCGAGTTCGCGATGATACCGATCGTGTACTCGATGATCCCCGACATCGCGCCGGATCGGCATCGCGTGACGGCCAATCTGTGCTTCGCTGCGCTGATGGCTGCTGGGGCGAGCGCGGGATTCTATTTCGGCGAGGTGATCGTCCAGACGGCCCAGAAGGCGCTACCCTTCGCGATGGAGTCGTGGCGCAAGGCGCTGCTGCTGTTGTCTTTCGCCGGTGCCCCGCTCTTTGCCCTCGGCCTTCTGACTCACGACCCGGCACGCCAGATCGCGCCGTCGGACCCAGGAGGGAGGTCGGCCGCGCTCGGACCCTTTCTGCGTGAGCGGTGGCAGGCCGTGGGTTTGTTCGTCGGCGTTGCGGGAAGCCTGATGATCGCGGTGCAAGCGCTCAATCCGCTGATTGCGCTGGCGCTGGAGCGACGCTTCGATGCGGACCTCGGCAAGGTCGGCCATGCCATGGGGGTGGTCACGCTCGTGACCTCGATCGGTTGCCTGCCGGTGGCGGGTCTGCTCGACCGGACGCTGCGGAGCCGTTTCGGTCTGGCGGCGCGTCCGTTGATCATGGGCGCGGGTGCCTTGTGCGCGGTGCCGTGCTCCGCTTTGTTGATCGTGATAGACAGCGTGGACGCGGCGCTGTGGGTGGTGGCGTTGTTCCTTTTCGTCACCTGCACCGCGAACGCCCTGGTTCCGACCATGTTGCAGGATCTGACCCCGGCCACGCTACGCGCGCGCAGCTTTGCCATCTGGAGCTTCGTGGTATCGGTGTTCTGCGCGATCGGTCCCCTGGCTGCGGGCGCGTTGTCGGACCTGCTGCTTGGTGGACGTCTGCTGACCGCGATCGCCGTCACGGCGATTCCTGCATTGTTGCTTTCGACTGCCTGCGCTGCGCGCTCGATAGCGACTGCGCGTCGCTTTTTGAAGTCTCAGCCGACATGAAAAAACCGGGGCGCCCATTCGTCTTCGATGAACCGTTCATCGCGAGAGTGCTCCGTGACTTCCCCAATTGGTTCCTTGATGCTTGCGATGTCAGCGATTGCCCTGGCCCTTGCTTCGCCATCGCCCGGATCGCGGGCCGACCCGGGCGATGGCGAAGTGGCAACATTGCGGGCGCTCTATGCCGGGCAGCCTGATAGCTGGCCGCGGCCCTGGCTTGAGCCGGGAGCGCATTTCGCCGAGTTCGGTCCGGTCCCATCCCTGCCTACGCCTCAGGTCCCCGAAGAAATAGCGCTTGGGCAGAGACTGTTCGAAGAGCCGAGACTTTCCGGATCGCGGCAGATCGCCTGCGCATCCTGCCACAATGCAGAGCTGGGTTTCACCGATGGCCTGCGCACCTCCTTCGGGCATGATCGCAAGCGCGGGCGGAGAAACGCACCATCGCTCATTGCCGCCGCATGGACTCATGGACTGTTCTGGGACGGGAGGGAGGCGACCCTTGAAGGCCAGGTCTTGGGACCGCTCTCCGATCCTCTCGAAATGGCTGGAAGCCGCAAGCGGATCGAGCGATGGATCAATCGCGAGGCAAGCTATCGCAGCGCCTTTGCCGCACTGATCGGGACTCGCCGGATCGGGTTCAACGACATTGCCGGAATGATCGCCGCCTACGAACGCAGCCTGACCCCGCCGCGCAATCGCTGGGACCGCGTGTTCACGCAAGGGGTTTCGGCGCTCAGCGACCAGCAGGTGCGCGGGCTCCATCTGTTTCGGACCAAGGCGGGGTGCGCGAACTGCCACAGCGGCCCGCTGCTGACGGACAACCGGTTCCATAATCTGGGGCTGAGCTTCTACGGCACCGAGCGCCAGGACCTGGGGCGCTGGAATGTCACAGGGCGTCCCGAGGACGTCGGCGCGTTCCGCACGCCGACGCTGCGCGGACTGATCCATACCCGGCCTTACATGCACAACGGCTTCTTCCCGTTTCTCGAGCCGGTCGTGATGTTCTATTCCGGCGGCGGCGGTCCCAACGACGCGGTGCAGGCGCCCGGCGAGGCCGCGCCGCCGCCACAGGCCGACCCCCTGCTCAAACCCCGCGATCTTACGCGCGAGGAGCGTGAGGCGCTGGTCGCATTCCTGCAGGCGCTGTAAGCTTCAACGCGGCAGCATGAATTCGACGGGGACCACGAGGTCCAGGGTCTCTCCGCCGCGCTCCTTCGGCGGTTCGGGCAGCGGGTCCGCACGGTGCGGCAGCGCAAGGGCCTCGCGGTCGAGCGCCGAACTGCCCGATACTTGTGCCAATGCCACCGCAAGCACACGGCCCCGGCGGTCCATGGTGATGCGCACCCACGCAACGCCCTGCTCGCGCCGCGCGCGGGCTGTCGCCGGGTAGCGCTTGCGGCTGGCAAGCCGGGCGAGGACGCGGCCCTCCCAGCTGTCGGGTGCGTTGGAGGATACGGTGACGGCGGGCGGCGCCTCGATCGCCTTGGGCGCTGCAGCCTCCGCCTGTTCGGGGCGGGGTTGCGGTGCATCCACGGGGCGCGCCGCTGGCGAGGATGGCGCCAGGGCGATCGCCGCCTGCGGCACCTCGATCCGCTGGGGCACGGGCAGCACCGGGTCCTGCTGCTCCACCGGCTCCGGGGCATCCTTGGGCGTTTCCTGCTCGGGCTGGGGCGGGGATGCAGGCGCGGCAAGATCGATCACCGTCAGCGGAGCACGCAGCGGCGGCGGGGCCGCCGCGAAAGACCAGCCGACGAGCAACGCTCCCCCCGCACAAACGTGCAGGAGGAGCGTGATCGACAGGCCGCGCAGGCGGTCAGCCGGGGATTGGCGATAGGCCATCGCCCCGATCAGAAATCGATGGCGAGCGACGCGCGGATCGAGCGCGGCGCACCCATCGTCAGCACCCCGCGCGATGCCGCCGCCCAGTAGTTGCGGTCGAACAGGTTGTCGGCGGTCAGGCGGAACTGCATCGGGCGACCTGCCGCCTCGAAGGCATAGCGGATACCGGCATCTACGCGGGTCCAGGCCGGGATGCTGCGCGCGTTGGTGGTCGTGAGGTCGATGTACTCGCGGCTGGTGTAGACGACGCGGCCGGTTACGGTCAGGCCCGGCACCATCGCCACGTCCCATTCGGCGCCGAGGTTGGCGTTGAACTCCGGCGAACCGCGTGCGCGGCGTCCGTCGTTGAGCCCGCCCTCGGTCTTCGTCATCTCCGCGTCGAGGTACATCACGCCGCCGAGCAGCCGCAGGTGGTCGAAGGGCTGGCCGAACAGGTTCAGCTCGATGCCGCGATTGCGCTGCAGGCCGTCGTATTCGAGCGTCGGCGAACCGCCGGTGGTGCTGGCCACTTCGACGGCGCTGGGCACCGCGATCTGGAACACGTCGGCCGTCACGGTTAAGGTGCCGAGATCATACTTCACACCGGCTTCGTACTGGTCGGTGACGAAGGGCATGAAGATGTCCCCGGCATTGGCGTAGTAGCTGCTGGCGATGCCGCCCGGGTTGAGCGATTCGATGTAGCTGGCGTAGACCGAGAGGTTCTCCACCGGCTTCACCACCAGCCCGACCGAGGGCGACACCCGGTTGCGGTTGTAGCGGCGGGTCAGGTCACCGGTGGCGGAGAAGGTCTTCTGCCCCACCTTTTGCCGCCGCGCGCCGACCATAAGCACGACGCGGTCGTCGGCCATGCTCATGATGTCGGCGATGGCTTGTCCTTCATAGTCGTACTGGGACGTCAGGCGCCCGGCATCTTTGCTCAGCGCGCTGGTATCGGGTGCCGGGTAATAGATCGGCGTATAGATGTTCGAGGCCGCGCAGCCGGTCGTGCAGTTCGCGATGTAGTAGTTCAGCTGGCCGCGCTTTGCATTGTTGGCCGAGGCGATCACCGAAAGGCTGTGCGAGACGGGCCCGGTATCGAACTTGCCCTTGATCGAGCCCTCATAGCTCTCGTTTCGGCTGCGCGCCGGGATCCAGTAGGGAAAGCCGCTCTTGGTGCCGTCCACGTTGGTGATGCTGTCGATCACCTGGATGTAGAGTTCATCCGACTGGTTGCGGCTATAGGCAGCAGCGGCCGTCCAGCCGGGCGCGAAGTCGTATTCGATGCGGCCGATGGCGTAGTCGTTCTGGCCGTCCCAGAACTCCCACTTCTGCTTGGAGTTGGTCCGCGCATCGGGCGCCTTGGGCACGGCCACGCGCGAGCCGATACGGGTGCTGCTCCAGCCGCCTTTGAGCAGGCGGTCCTGATGGCCGAGGTCGATCGTCACGCGCAAGTCGTCGCTGCGGTAGTCGAGCCCGGCGGCGAGCATGGCCGAGCGGTTGTTCGTGTAGTCGACGTCGGTGGCACCGTCGCGGTAGACCGCGTTGACGCGCACGCCGAAGCCCTTGTTCACGCCGAACCGACGCGACACGTCGAGATTGGCGCCGAATTGGCTTTCCGAGGCATATGTCGCCGTCACGCGGTTGAGCGGCGCATCACCGGCCCGCTTGAGTACGTAGTTGATCGAGCCGCCATAGGACGAGCCCCAGGGGCTGACGCCGTTGAGCATCGCGCTCGGCCCCTTGTGGACTTCGACCCGCTCGACCGCCTCGATCATCGTCCCGCGCGTGTCGGAAGCGCCGAACATGCCGTTGACGAGCACTTCGCGCCCCGTAAGTTCGAAACCGCGCATGATGACGGTGGTGGTCTCGCCGTCGCGCGCGCCGCTCGCGCGGATCGAGGGATCGTTGTCGAGCACGTCGAGCAGGCTGCGGCTGTTCTGGTTCTCGATCAGTTGGCTGGTGTAGTTGGTGACGTTGAACGGCGTGTCCATCACGCTGACATTGCCCAGCAGGCCAAGCTGTCCGCCCGTTGCGACTTGGCCGCCTGCATAGGCTGGGGGAAGATCAGGTGATCCCGCGTAAGTACCTGCGCCGTCCATGGAGGCGGCCTCGACCCGCACCGATCCCAGTTGGACGGCGCCGTCCGCGCTCCTCGGCGCCGCGATGAGCACGACGGCATTGCCCGCCATGCGCCAGGTGATACCGGTGCCGGACAGCATGTGGCTGAGCGCCGTGAGCGCGGGCATCTCGCTCTGGATCGCCTGGCTGCGCACGCCGTTTACGAGCGTGGCGTCCGCCGTGACCTGCAGCCCCGATTGCCGCCCGAACATGTTGATCGCGCTCGCCAGCGGCTGCGCGGGAATATCGAAGCGCGTGCCTGCCGACTGCGACGCGTCCTGTGCCTGCACCGGCGCGGCGAGCGCGATCATGCTAGTCCACGCAGCCGCCAACAGCGCAAGGCGCAGGCCATCACGGCGGGGACGCAGCCCGCCACGCGAATTGATTGTCATTTGTGACCCCCAGATTGATCCGAACTTGCAATTGCGTTGCAATCGCGAGGTAGACGGAAAGCGCTCCGGAATTTTTCACGCAACTCGATAATTTTCTCGCACATCATGCGAAAAGGCGCAGTCAGCGCGCCCGAACGATCGTCAGGTAGGGGGTGACGCGGGTGATCGAACCACCGGCAGGCTCGACGATCGCGGCAAGCGCTGCTGCCGGTCTGCGAGCATCATACAGACCCGTGATGCGGCGGGCGGCCAACGCCTTGTCGGCAAGGACGATCCAGCCTTTGTCATAGCGCCGCATTTCCTCGACGACCTCTCCGACCGTCGCATTTTCGGCGAAGAGATAGCCATCGCGCCATCCCGCGAGCGAAGCGACCGGCACCTTGTCCTCGCGCATCGCGCCGCTTGCATTGTCGACAAGGACGCGGTCGCCGGGAAGCAGGTCCTCACTGTTGCCGCTCGCGCTGACGCGCACATGCCCTCTGGCGACACCGACCTGCGTTTGCTCCCGGCTGGAGCGGACCTCGAATGCCGTGCCCAGCACACGTGTTTCGGTGCGTCCGCTGGCGACGACGAAGGGATGGGCGGGATCGCGCGCCACATCGAACCATGCCTCGCCCGCGACCAGTCGGACACGCCGCTCATTGCCGGTCAGGTCCACGTCTATCGCGCTGCGTGCGCCAAGCGTCACCCGCGTCCCGTCCGGCAATTGCACGTCGCGCAGTTGGCCGGTGCCGGTGGCATAGTCGGCGCTCAGCCTGAGCAGCAGCGACGGCGAGATCGCAAGCGCCAGTGCGACCGAGGCCGCCAGTGCGCCGAGCGAGGCCATGACCCGGCGATAAGTCGGTTGCGATCGCGCCCGCGGGGTAAAGGGCAGTACCGTCGCCGTAGAAGACGGCGCCCGCTGCGCCCGCTCCACATCGCCAAGCACGGCCCAGGCCTTGCGCGCCTGCGTCCATGCCTGCCGATGCTCGGGCGTTTCATCCAGCCACGCCTCGATGCGCTCGCGCAGCGCCGTGTCTTCCGGCGCGGCTTGCGCGTCGAGGAGATAGCCGACGGCAGCGTCCATCGTCTCCTTCGAAAGCGGGGCGGGGTTCATGGTGTCTGCCTTGCTGCTGCGCCGATGCTCCGGCAACCTGCATGACGGTCGAGGCTCACGCATTTTTCACGCGTGCCGCATTTTTTTCGGCATGAAGGAGCATGGCTCACGCCTCGTCCTCCCCGATCGCCATGGCTATCCGGCTGAGTGCCTCCCTGACGAGGCGATGCACGGTCGCGACCGAGACCGATAATCTGTCGGCGATCTCCTGAAGCGTGTATCCTTCGAACCTGTTCATCTCGAGAGCGAGGCGCATGCGCGGTTCCATGTCCCGAAGGACCTTCTCGATCCTGTCGATCAGTTGTCCTCTGGCCGCCTCGTCTTCGGGACTGGCGGTTTCCGTGGGCAGCATCCACCACTGTGGAACTTCCTCTTCGCGCCGTTCGATCTTCTCGCGCCGCACCTTGTCGAGCGCGATGTTGCGTACGATGCGGTAGAGATAGGACAGCGGGCTGCGGATATTCTGCCGAGCGGCATTGCCGTCGGCCGCCGCAAGCCTGAGAAATGCCTCCTGCACAACATCCTCCGCCTCGAACCGATCGCGCACGATCGGCCGCGCATAGCTCACGAGAGCAGCGCGGTGGCGGATCAGGTCGTCCAAGCAGGGTCTCGGGTGAAGTTGACGGAAAGAGAGTCGCTAACACGATTGCGAATCATTCGCAATTGTTTGTCGCGCGGCCCGGTATCCCGTCCACAGGCACGGCAATGGTTTCAGGCGAGCGTCGTCTCGATCGGCGATCCGCCCTTGAGGGTGAGCGTTACCGGCGTACGCTCGGCGATGTCGGCGAGACGGGCTTTCTGGTCCTCGTCCAGCCCGATGATCGGCAGCCGGCGCTCGATATGCATGCCGTCCTTGCCGCCTCCCAGATGCAGTTCGACGTCGAGCGACTGCAGTGGCCAGCCCTTGCGCGCCGCGTACATCTTTAGCGTGATCGCGGTGCACGCGCCCAGACTGGCAAGCAGCAGGTCGTAGGGGGCCGGGCCTGCGCCTTGTCCGCCCAGAGCCTCAGGCTCGTCCGCCGTGATCGCGTGGCCGCCGACGACGATCTCGGTGCGCCAGTGGGTATCGCCGATATGTGCGGTTCCATGTGCCATCGTTGTTCTCCTCAAGCCGGAAGCGGGATGAATTCGTGCTCGCCGGGCACCGGGGCAAACCGCTGTTCGCGCCAGTCCTCCTTGGCCTGCTCGATGCGATCGGCGGAGGACGAGACGAAATTCCAGAAGATATGGCGCTTTTCGGGAAGGGGCTCGCCGCCCAGCAGCATCAGTCGGGCAGGGCCGCTGGCGCGCAGCACGAGTTCGGCATCGGGCTTGAACACGACCAATTGGCCCGCCGCGAAAGTGCCGGTCTGGCCTTCGACTTCGACCGCGCCTGAAACGACGTAGATCGCGCGCTCGATATGCTCGGCCTTGACGCGGTAGCGTGCTCCGTCCTGCATGGCGATGTCGGCATAGACCATGTCGGACCAGGTCTTCAACGGCGAGGTCATACCGTCCGAACTGCCCGCGATCAGGGTCAGGCGGGTTCCCGCATCTTCCGTGAACGGGATTTCGTGCGCCTTGTGGTGCGAGAAGGCGGGAGCCGTCTCCTCCGCTTCCTTCGGCAGGGCCACCCAGGTCTGCAGGCCGAACAGCTTGCCGCCGCTGGCGCGGTTTTCGGCGGACGTGCGCTCGGAGTGAACGATACCGCTGCCTGCGGTCATCCAGTTCACCTCGCCGGGGCGGATCGCCTGCAGCGAGCCGACCGAGTCGCGATGAAGGATTTCGCCTTCGATCAGGTACGTCACGGTCGAAAGACCGATGTGCGGGTGCGGACGGACATCCAGACCCTCACCGCTGCGGAACACCGCCTCGCCCATCTGGTCGAAGAAGATGAACGGGCCGACCATCCGGCGCTGCGCGCTTGGCAGTGCACGACGGACCCGGAAACCGTCACCCAGGTCGCGCACCGGCGGCAGGATGACTTGCTCGACGCCTTCGATATCGAGTTCCGGGCCGAGTGAAGTCTGAATCGTCATGGGGTTGGTCCTTGATCGCGGTTTGGGGGGCGGGGGGCTGCCCTTTCCACTTCAGATACCCTGATCGGGAAATTCTATTCAGACGAAAAATATAGCACGGAACGTTCGAATATATCGAAAAGCCTGTGCCCATAACCAAATGCTATGAAAGACGGCTCCGCAGGCGCTTAAAGTCGCCCTCCCGTGCGCAGATATGGGATGGACCCTATCCAGCGGAGCCTTCGATGCATAACGCCATTGCCACCGTGTCGCTGCGCGGCACTCTCGAGGAAAAGCTGGCCGCCGCCGCGCAGGCCGGTTTCCAGAGCGTCGAGATATTCGAGAACGACCTGATCGGTTCGGCGCTGCGACCGCAGCAAGTGCGCAGGCTGATGGAGGACGCGGGGCTGTCCTGCTCGCTCTACCAGCCGTTCCGCGATTTCGAAGGCATGCCCGGCGACTTGCGGCAGCGCGCGCTCGACCGGGCGGAGCGCAAGTTCGACGTGATGGAAGCGCTGGGCACGGACCGCATCCTGGTATGCTCGAACTGTTCGCCCGCATCGCTGGGCGACCGCCAGCGCATCGTCGACGACTTCCGTGACCTTGGCGAGCGCGCCGCGAAGCGCGGCATCCGCGTCGGCTACGAGGCGCTGGCCTGGGGGCGGCACGTCAACGATCACCGCGACGTCTGGTCGATCGTGAAGGCGGTGGACCACCCGGCGATCGGCATCATCCTCGACAGCTTCCACTCGCTGTCGCGCGGGATTCCCAGCGAAAGCATCCGTGAGATCGCGGGCGACAAGATCGTCTACGTCCAGCTTGCCGATGCGCCGCTGCTGGATATGGACCTGCTGTACTGGAGCCGCCATTTCCGCAACCTGCCCGGACAGGGCGGCTTCGATCTGGCGCGCTACGTGGCCGAGATCCTGCGCACCGGCTACGACGGCCCGCTGTCGCTGGAGATCTTCAACGACCGCTTCCGTTCGATCTCCACGAAACTGATCGCCGAGGACGGGCATCGCTCGCTCGAATACGTCCGCGACGCCGCGCTGCGCGTGCTGGGCGAGCCGACCGCGATGCCCGCCCCGCAGGCGCCGCTGCGTGCGGAGTTCGTCGAGTTCACCGCAGGTACGAACGACGTGGCGCGGCTGGGCGATACGCTCGAGACGCTCGGCTTCGCGCGGACCGCCACGCATCGCACCAAGAAGGTGACGCGCTGGCGGCAGGGCGAAGTCAACCTGGTGGTCAATGCGGAGCCGCGCGGTTTCGCGCAGTCGTACCGGATCGTTCACGGTACTTCGATCTGCGCGATCGGGGTGCGGGTGAACGATGCGCAGGCGGTGATGGACCGCGCCGCCGCGCTCGGCATTCGCGCCTATCGGCCCGAGGGTCGTCCTGGTCGCATGGCGATGCCCGCACTGCGCGGCGTCGGCGGTAGCCTGGTCTATCTCGTCGAGGATGCCGGCGCTGAAGCGCTGTGGGCGCGCGAGTTCGAGCCGGTCGAAAACACCGAGGTGTCCGGCGATGCGGGAGTGCGCGGCATCGACCATCTCGCCGCCGTCGTCCACAATGACGAGTTCCTGTCGTGGCAGCTCTACTGGCGCGCGTTGTTCGGACTGGAGGGGCGCGACGCGCAGGACGTGATCGACCCGGCGGGCCTCGTGCACAGTCAGGCGCTGCAGTCCCCCGACGGTGCCTTCCGTCTGACGCTCAACGCATCGGACGCGCGCGAAACGCTGTCCTCGCGGTTCCTTGCGCAGGGGCTGGGGGGCGGTTTCCAGCATGTCGCGCTGACCAGCGAGGACATGGTCGCCACGGCGCAGGCGCTGCAGGCGCGCGGCGCGGCGATGCTCGAGGTGCCCGCCAACTACTACGACGATCTTGCCGCCCGCTTCGGGCTGGCGGACGATGTGGTCGCGGCGATGGTGGAGGCGCATATGCTTTACGACGAGGATTTCGAGGGCAATTCCTACCGGCAGCTTTACAGCCGCGCGTTCGACAAGCTGTTCTTCTTCGAGTTCGTGGAGCGGGCAGCGGCCTATGTCGGCTACGGCGCTGCGAATGCGGGGGTGCGGCTGGCCGCGCAGAACCGCTATCGCGGGGCGACGGTCGGGGCGGAGTGAGCCTTCGCCCGCCGGTCCCGACGGGCTGACAAAGCAAAACCCCGGGGCAGCGTCAGGCTGCCCCGGGGTTTTGCTTTTTTCGTTTGAGTCGCGGGCGTCAGTTTGCCCGGGGCATGCGGATCAGCGAGACGCACAGGCCCGCCAGCACCACCGGCACCGCGAAGATCGCGAAGATGACGGGCAGCGAAACCTTCTCGGCCAGCAGGAAGCCGCCCAGCATCGGGCCGATCACCGCGCCGATGCGACCCACGCCCATCGCCCAGCCGAGCCCGGTGCTGCGCGCTTCGGCAGGGTAGAGGCTGGTCGCCAGCGGGTAGCAGCCATTGAAGCCGCCCTGCACGAAGACGCCGATGAGGAAGGCGGTCAGAAGCGTTGCCGCCAGCGGCATGGCGACGGAACCGAATACCACCAGCGCACCTGCCGCCAGCACCATGTAGCCCAGGATCAGGCGGCGCAGATCGACGCGCATGGCGACATAGCTGAGCGAGGAGATGCCGATGAAGGCGCCGATGTTGTAGATCGCCCCGGCATAGATGGCATCCTTGGCCGGAAGGCCGGCTTCGACGGCGAGCTTGGGAATCCAGCTGATGACGAAGTAAAGCGTCATGAAGCTGAAGGTGATCGCCAGCCACAGCAGCATCGTGCTGGCGGCGCGGCCTTCGCCGAGCAGGCCGCGCAGGCCGACACGCTCGGCCTGGGCATCGGCTCGCTCGGGAAGGCGCTCGAGCGGGGCGCGGCCGATGGCGACGAGCAGGCGATTGGCCCGCTGCAGCGCGTTGGCCGGCTGGCGGGTGAGCAGGAAGTCCACCGATTCGGGCAGGAAGGCGAAGACCAGCGGGATCGAGATCAGGCACAGCGTCGCCGCGCCCAGCAGCATCGCCTGCCAACCGTGCGCCTCGATGTGCTGCGCGACGAGGAACCCCGTCAGGGTCGCGCCGACCGGGTAGCCTGCCTGCAGGAAGCCGACCGCGAAGGTGCGATGGCGCGCGGGTGCATACTCGGCGGTCAGCGCCGCCATGCTGGCAAGGACGGTGCCGATGCCGATGCCGACGATGAAGCGGGTGACGAGCAGTTCGGTCACCGATGTCGCGAGGCCAGAGCCGAACATCGCCGTCGCCATCATGATCAGCGAGGCGAGGATCAGCTTGCGGCGTCCGAACCTGTCGGCAAGCGGGGCGACCAGCAGGCCGCCGGCGGCCATTCCCGCAAGGCTGGCACTGAAGACGACGCCGAGGTTTTCCGGGCTGATGCGCCAGTCCGCCGACAGTGCCGGGGCGATGTAGGACAGGATCAGCACGTCCATCCCGTCGAGCATATTCAGCAGGAAGCAGATCGCCACGATCAGCACCTGACGGGCCGACCAGTTGTCGTCCCCATGCGTTACCTTGGCGTCGGCGGGCTGGCCGTTCACGGTGACGTAGGGACGCACGGACACCGATCCTGCGGCGGAATAACTGGCCATGGTAACGCCCTTCTCCATCCTCTTCGCGGCGCTTGCTTTGCGCCTGTGCCCGCCCGGTCTTGGAATACGTCCGGCTGTCGAACGGCATCGGCCTGGCGGTCCTTAACGGATCATGTCGTAACGGCAACGGCGCAATTCTCGCAGTGCACGCAATGATGTTCGGCATGCCGTTATGTTATGGATGAGAATGCGCTGCCGATCGCGGAAGGGCTATGAGAATGTTGCGCGCGATCTCCTCGAACGTCTCCCCTACCAGCGTTCGCGCGATTTCTAGGTTGCGGCTGACGTAGACGGGCAGGGTGCCCGGTTGCTCGAATTCCAGGAAGCGCACGGAATCGGCATGGGCCTGCATCGCCGTGAAGCTGTCCACCAGCGCGACGCCCATGCCGTTGGCGACGAAGGCCACCGCGGTCTCCGCAAAGCGCACGTAAGTCGCGACGTCCAGTTCCTCGCCCGCTTCCTCGTACATGCGGGCGATGATCTGCCCGTGCGGCGTTTCCTTGCGGAAGGACTGGATTCGCTCTCCCTGGATATCGGCGAGGGTGATGCGGGGGCGGTCCGCGAGGTGGTGCCCGGCGGGCACCGCGCAGACCATGCGGCCGGTGCCGATCCGGCTCGACAGCACGTTGGGATGATCGATCGGAAACACCGTCAGTGCATAGTCGCCGCGTTGCAGGGCCAGCCAGTCCACCGCCTGCTCCACCGAAAGGATATCGAACTGGATGGTGACTTCGGGATAATTCCCGGTCAGCCGCGAGAGCATCTGGGGCACCACCGAATGGCCCAGCGACGGCGATGCGCCGACCCGGAACGTGCGATCGACGCCCTTGGCCAGTCGCTGCACCACGTATTCGAGATCGCTGAAGCCCTTGAAAACGTGTTCCACTTCCTGAAACAGAGCCTGCGCCTCGGGCGTCGGCAGAAGGCGGCCGCGCGTGCGGTCGAACAGGCGAAAGCGCAGCTTGTCTTCCATGTGCCCGATCATGCGGCTGAGGCCGGGCTGCGACGTGCCCAGCATGCGCGCCGCGCCGCTCACCGTCTTGGTGATCATGACGGCGTGAAATATCTCGATCTGCCGGATCGTCAACATGCGCCAGCCTAGCCGATCGCAGGACGAGGCGACAAGCGATCTTGCCGCGCGCCGGGGCAGGTCAGGTTCATGGGCAAAGCACTCCTCGCGGCCTGCCCGGCCACACAAAAAAACGATGGCCGGGAGACTTCCATTATGAACGTGTACCATTTAGTACACAGCTATCCCGACCACAAGATCGGGCCGAAACACTCGCGGAGAATGAATATGCCTTTGATGCAGCGCCGACAGGCTCTCGCCCTCGGGGCCGTGGCGGGTATCCTGCCGACTATCGGTGCCAGTGCTGTGGCCGCCACGCCCGCCTCCACTTCCGGGACGAAGGTGCCGGTTCGCACCCGTCCCATCGTGATTCGCGATGTCGAGATCGGCGCGGGGCGGACGAAGACGATCGTGTCGCTGATCGAGATGACGCCGGATGCGGTGCTCTCCCGCGCGCGCCTGCTGGGCAGCATGGGCGAAGTCGATGTCGTCGAATACCGTATCGACTTCCTGGATCGGGCGCTCGACCCGCAGGTGGTCGCCGCGACCATGCGACCCGTGGCCGACGCTATCAAGGGCAAGCCGCTGGTAGTGACGTTCCGGACCAAGGCGGAAGGCGGCCAGAAGGCCATCGCGCCCGCGCAATACGCGGCGGTCTATCAGGCGATCCTGCAGACCGGCGCGGGCGATCTGTTCGATATCGAAGCGGCGCTGCTATCCGATCCGGCCGTCGCCGCGCTCAGGACGAGCGTGCAGGCGGCGGGGCGAAAAGTGATCCTCTCCCACCACGATTTCGCGGTGACCCCCTCGGTGGAGTTGATGGTCGGGCTCCTGCGCCAACAGCAGGCGCTGGGCGCGGATATCTGCAAGCTCGCAGTGATGCCGCACGATACCGGCGACCTGCTTCGCCTGCTGGAAGCGACCTGGATCATGCGCCGCGATCATGGCGACCGTCCGCTGGTGACGATGGCGATGGGCGGCATCGGCGCGGTGTCCCGTCTGGCGGGCGAAGCCTTTGGTTCCGCGCTCAGCTTCGGGGCGCTTGGTGATCCCTCGGCGCCGGGTCAGGTCAAGGTCGCCCAGTTGCGCGATACCCTGGCGATCGTGCACGACGCTATCGCGGGATAAAGATGCGTGCCTTGATGCCGCCCTCGTTCCGGTTGGTAATCTGCACGAAGCCGCCGTGCGCAGCAGCGATGGCGTTGGCGATGCTCAGGCCCAGCCCGAAGCCTCCGGTGACCGAACTGCGGGAGTGTTCGAGCCGATAGAATGGTTCGAACACCTGGGCAATTTCGGCTTCCGGGATGCCAGGCCCATCGTCGGTCACGATGATCTCCAGGGCCTTGTCGGAATCCGAAATCGCGATATCGGCCCGCCCGCCGTAACGTACCGCATTCTCGACTATGTTCTGGATGCAGCGCTGAAGGCTCAACCGGAAGCAGGACAGCGGCGCGGCCGCCTTGCCGGTAACGGTGACGGTGGCGCCGGTCTCCCGCATGTTCTGGGCCAGAACCATCACGAGGCTGTTCACGTCGACCGTCGATCTGATCCCTTCGGGTTCACCGCTTTGCATGAACGTCAGCGTGTCGTCGATCATGGCTTCCATGTCTGCCAGTTCGGAGCGGAATTTCTCGCGTTGAGATTCGTCTGCCAGCATCTCCGTGCGCAGGCGCAGGCGCGTTATCGGCGAGCGCAGGTCATGGGACACCGCCGCCAGAAAGCGCGAGCGTTCCGCCAGCATCTCCACGAGCCGGGACTGCATCCGGTTGAACGCTTCTGCCGCGCGGCGCACCTCGACCGGTCCCTGCGTGTCGAGCGGCGGGCTGTTGATGTTCTTGCCCAGAGCTTCGGCGGCGAGCGTCATGCGGGCGAGGGGCTGCATCGCGATGCGCACCGCGAACAGCGCGATCAGTACGACGATCAGGATACGCACCAGGTAGATGCGCAGGAAATAGTCCGCGATCGTGCCGAGGCGATGCGTGTCGGCGCCGTTTTCTCCTTCGACGCCGCGTACTTGCAGCCACACCGGCCTGCCGGGGACGTGAACGACTATGCTGTAGCGCACCGATGGCGCCCGCGCATCGAGCATCGACCATGTCCCCGCGGTCTGCCCCTCATCGCCGAGCAGTTCCATTTCCTGCACCCAGACGTAGAGGGGACGACCGTAACGGGCCTGCGCGACGTTTTGGATCAGGCGCTCGGTCTGGGAACGCTGGTGCGGCGGGGGCAAGTCGGCGGGCGGCGCGGTCAGCACCGTGGGCTGGAAAGCGGGACCGGCGATGCGCGCGGCCGTCCTCACGCGCTCCGCCTCGGGCTGCGCCTCGAACAGCTTCATCGTATCCGCCACTTGTACGCCGAGGACCCGCAAGGGTAGGTCGATCAGTTCGCTGTGCCGCCGATCGAACCAGATCGTGCTGGTCAGCGCCTGCGCCGCCAACAGTCCGGCGATCAGGATGCAGGCCATGCGGCCCGACAGCGAGTGCGGCCAGCGCCATGGAGCCCAGCGCATCACCCCTCGACGACCACATCGACCGCCAGTGCATAACCACCGTTGCGCACGGTCCGGATGATGCGGGGGCTGCGCACGTCCTCTCCCAGCATCTGGCGCAGGCGGCTGATGCACACGTCGACCGAGCGGTCCAGCGGATCGCGCTCCTTGCCGTAGACCTGCGCCGCCAGATAATCGCGGCTCAGGGTTCGATGTGGGTGGCTGAGCAGCAGGCGAAGCATCAGGTAATCCGATCCACCCAGCTGCACGGCATCGCCGTCGGGTGCGGTCAGCCGGTTGCGCCGGGTATCGAGCCGCCATCCGGCGAACTGCAGCAGGCCGACTTCGTCCACCTGGTTGTCCGGCGGGAACTGGCGGGTGCGGCGCAGCACGACCTTGATACGCGCCAGCAGTTCGCGCGGGTCGAAGGGCTTGGGCATGTAATCGTCCGCGCCCATCTCCAGCCCGATGATCCGGTCGATCAGCGCGCCGCGCGCGGTCAGCATGATGACGGGCACGCGGGCGCGGTCGCCGATCATCCTGCATAGGGCCAGCCCGTCCACGCCCGGCATCATCAGGTCGAGGACGATCAGGTCGGCGCGGTTGTGCTCAAGCCAATGCCACATCGCTGCACCGTCCTGCGCCGCATGGGCCACCATGCCCGCGCCGTTGAGATACTCGCACAGCAACTCGCGAATGCCGGGATCGTCATCGACTACGAGGATTCTGTCGCTCATCGGCTGTCTGCCCGGTCCGCCGGTCCAGCGCTCGCCGATATCCACGTCCTGCAATTATGTAACGAAATGAAATAGGCCTTCATTGATTACATTCCATGACATAACGTTATGAAATAATACAAAAATATACCCGTTCCCCAGTATACCTGCTGTTGCCACCTGATAGGGGCGCTGTCGATTGCGAATGCATCGCATTATATCAGGGGTGAGCCATGAAGAAAGTTCCGTCCGGCACCGTCCGCCGGATTTCCACCACGCACATCGCATCGCTAGGCATGCTCGGCATGTTGAGTGTTCCGGCCGAGGCGCAGACTGCGGAAGAGCCGGTTTCGCTGGGCTCGGTGCGGGTGGAAGCGCCGATGATCGTCAACGGGCGCAAGCCGGAGAAGGTGCAGTCTCCCAAGATGACGCAGCCGCTGCGCGATACGCCGCAGAGCGTGAGCGTCATCACCGGCGAGACCATGAAGGAGCAAAACGCGCTCAGCCTGCAGGACGTGCTCAAGAACGTCGCCGGCATCACCTTTACCTCGGGCGAGGGCAATCTGGGCTGGGGCGACTTCTTCACGATCCGGGGCTTCTCCTCCGAGCAGAGCGTGACGGTGGACGGCGTGCGCGACGGGGGCATGTCGAGCCGTACCGACATCTTCAACATGCAGCAGGCCGAAGTCTTCAAGGGCACCGGCTCGGTCGAATCCGGGGTCTCGGCGGTCGGCGGCAGCGTCAACCTGGTGAGCAAGGAAGCACAGGCGGAGGATTTCTATCGCGGATCGTTCGGCCTCGGCAGCCAGAACTATCGCCGCGCCACGGTGGACGTGAACCAGAAGCTGACCGATACGACGGCGGTGCGGGTCAACCTCATGTCGCATTACAACCAGGTCGCGCGTCGCAACGAGGTGGACTACGAGCGCTACGGCGCCGCCGTGTCGCTGGCGACTGGCCTCGGCACGTCCACTCGCCTGTACCTCGACGGCCTACACCAGCGTGACGACAACACCCCCGATGGCGGCCTGCCGATCCAGCGCGGCACCGGCGGCCAGCGGATGCCGGGCGTGCCCAAGGATGCTTGGTACGGCGCGTCGAATTCCTACGCGCAGCATACCCAGGTCGACAGCCTGACCGGCAAGCTCGAGCACGATTTCTCCGATGCGACCACGATCCGCACCCAGGCGCGCTACGAACGCTCGGACAACTGGGGCGTCTATTCGCCCGCCCGCTTCACCGCGGCTGATGCCAACGGCAACAAGACCTGCACCGGCACCCGCTGCGCGACGCTGGGTTATGCGGGGCTCGGCGGGCTGACTTCGGTTGCGGGCGTCAGTTCCTACACCGATTACACCACGATCGACACCGGCGCTTACGGCTACCTGCGCGGCAACGATTTCGGTACGTCCAAGCGCTACGAGATCTACGACAGCCAGACCGACATCAAGACCCATTTCCACACCGGCGGCATCAAGCATGACCTGACGGCGGGTATCGAACTGTTCCGCGAATACTACGGCGACCACGAGCGCACCATGCTCGCACCGGCAGGCGACATGTTCTTCGACCTCGCCAACCCGCAGACGGTCTTCGCCACCACCACGGTGACAAAGGGCGCGGGCAACGCGCGCGCCAAGGTGGAAAGCGCGGGAATCTACATCAACGACACGATCACCCTGGCCGATCGCTGGGAAGTCCAGGCCGCGATCCGGGCCGACCGTTTCAAGGCGCAATCGGTCACCGCCAGTCGCAGTGACACCGCGATCGGCGGCCGCCTCGGCCTCGTCTACAAGCCGGTCGAGGCGGGCGCAATCTACGTGTCCTACAGCCAGGCGGCGCAGCCTTCGGCGGTGGGCCTGACCACTAACAACACCATCTATGGCGCGGCGGCCACTTCTGCGCTCAAGCCCGCCAAGTCGCGGACCTGGGAAGCGGGCAGCAAGTGGGACCTGATGGGCGGCGCCTTGTCCCTCACCGGCGCGGTGTTCCGCACTGAACTGTCGGATTCGTGGGAATACAACGCCGACGATACTTCTCCGGTGCGCGCGCTGCCTTCCAAGCGGGTGGACGGCTTCGAGCTGGAAGCGCATGGCGAGATCACGCCGCGCTGGTCTATCATCGCCAGTTTCTCGCGCCTCAAGAGCGAGATCACCAAGGGCGTGAACAAGGGCGTGGAAGCTGCCAACGTGCCAGACTGGAGCGGCAGCCTGTGGACCTCCTACAAGCTGGGCTCAGCAGTCGAACTGAGCTACGGCGCGCAGTACGTCGGCCATCGGCGCTATTCCAACAACAAGTACGTCGGCGGCCTCAACAACAGCGCCAGCTATGCGATGGGTCCTTCGGGCGTCTATGCGATCTACACGCTCGACGAGGAACGTGCCCCTTCCTACATCGTCCAGAATGCGGCCGTTCGCTGGCATGTCAGCGACAACGTCACCGCCAACCTCAACGTGCAGAACCTGACCAACAGGTTCTACTGGTCGCGCATCGGTGCCTCGCTGGATGGCTTCCAGCTCTACGGCATCCCCGGCGCCGGCCGCACGGTGACGGGCAGCGTGGACTTCGCGTTCTGATCATACCTGCTGCCGGAGTGCATGATGCTGCTTGAAATCCCAGACGTCCTGACCCCGGACGAAGTCGGCACCATGCGCCGCGCGCTGGAACAGGCCGACTGGCTCGACGGCAAGGTGACCGCCGGTGCCCAGTCGGCCAAGGCCAAGCGCAACGAGCAGCTATCCGAGACCCACCCGCTGGCCGAACGTTTCGGCCAGCGGATTCTCGAGGCGCTGGCGGGCAACGCCGTCTTCATGTCGGCGGCGCTGCCGCAGCGGATCTATCCGCCACTGTTCAACCGCTATGCGCCGGGCCACGATTTCGGGTATCACGTCGACAACGCCATCCGCCCGATCAACGGAACGCGCGAGCGGGTCCGCACCGATGTGTCCGCGACGCTTTTCCTCGCCGATCCCGACAGCTACGACGGCGGCGAACTCGTGGTGCGCGGGGCGTTCGGCACCCATGCGGTGAAGCTGCCCGCCGGTTCGCTGCTGCTTTATCCCGGCACCAGCATCCACCGCGTCGAGCCGGTGACGCGCGGGGTGCGGCTGGCGTCGTTCTTCTGGGTGCAGAGCGTCGTCCGCGAGGATGCGCGCCGCGAGATGCTGCTGGACATGGACGTGGCGATCCAGCGCCTGACCCAGACCGGCGGCGATGCCGATGCGCTGGTGCAACTAACCGGCGTATACCACAACCTGCTGCGGCAGTGGGCCGAGGTCTGATCAAAAGGCTCAGCCCGCAACCATCGCCCGTTTCTCCAGCAGCGCCACGTAGGACGGGATCAGCGCCGCGAAGGCCTTGAAGCGCGGGTCGGCGATGCGGCCCGTCTCGAACAGGAACGCGCCGACCGAGATGATCGCCGCCACCTTGGCCTGACCCAGCACCGCATAACGATCGACGTCGACGGCGGTGCGGCCGGTGCCTTTCTCCCATTCCTCGACCATGCGCCCGGCGGACCACCAGCCGGGCAGCTCGAACCCGGCGTTGGCCAGCGACGCCTCGCCCTGATCGTGGAACATCAGCACGTAGCCAAGGTCCAGCAGCGGTTCTGAGACTTGCGCCATCTCCCAGTCGAGCAGGCCGGTGATGCGCCCCCGGTGCCACATGCAGTTGCCGTGCTTGGGGTCGCCGTGGACCGGCGTGGGCGTGCCGGAGGTGCGCGGCGGGCGGGCCACCAGATCCTCCAGCACCGAGACCAGACCGGGCGTGGAATCGGCCCCGCGCGCCACGTCCAGCCAGTGCTGCGCTTCCTCCGGCACGGTGCGGCCACCCGGCGGCATCGCCGATACCGGCATCCGGTGCAGCGCCAGGATCGCGTCGAACCACTGGCGGCAGACGCTTTCGGCGCCCTCGACCGGGTCGGCGGCGAGCCAGTCGGGCACGGCATATTCGAACGCCTCGCCCTCGATGCGGCCCATCAGGAAGAACGGGTCGCCCAGCACCTGCGGATCGTCGCACAGTTCCAGCACCGGGGGCAGGGGCACCCCCGGCGCGGCCTTCGACACGGCGCTGAGCACCGCGTGCTGGCGCACCATGTCGTAAGGCGGCAACAGGCCCTCCTCGGACGGGGGCATGCGCAGGATCTCGTCGATTCCCTCGACCAGATAAGTCTCGTTGGAGTGGCCGGCGGAGAGGGTCTTCACCCCCGTCACCCGGTTTCCGCGCGGCAGCCAGGCGCGAAGCCCGGCTGCCAGCTTTTCGGTATCGCGCGCCATGGCGGCTCAGACCAGCGAGTTTTCGGCGGTCAGCCCGAGTTCGGGATGCGCGCCGTGGATGATGGTCTCCATGATGCCGTAGCCGGTCCAGTCGCCCTCGGTCACCTTGATCGGGCAGTCGCGCAACTGACGGATGCGCTCTAGCGTCTTGCGGTCCAGCGTGTCGTCGAACTTCTCGCCCTCGACCGTCAGCGGACCGTGCCACGAACCGTGCTTGCGCCCGTCGAAGCCGAGGTAGAGGCCCGGGCCGAGGTGGACGCCCGAGGTGCCCACCACTTCCACCTCGATGGTGTGCGATCCGCCCTGCAGCATGTCGAAGTGGAGGCGGCCGCCGAGCAGGCGCCGGGTGCGGTCGTCGAAACGCAGTTCGGGGCGCACGCGGGCGATCTTCTCCTGCGTGCCGTCCGGGTTGTTGCGGTAGCCCGAGGAGTAGAAGATCCGCCCCTGCTTCGACTGGAAGTACATGTGATAGGCGACTTTCTCGCCGCTGGGCGAGACGAGCATGAACGGGCTCCAGATCAGCACGAACTCGCCCTGGCCGAACTTCACGTCGCCGAAGTCGGAGGTGGGGCGCACGTCGGCATTGTGCGCGCCCACGTCGAGGCGGGTGCCCCAGGAGTGGTCGCGGTACTGGGTCCATTCCTCGGGGTTGATCTCGATGCGCTCGCCCTCGACCTCGATCCAGCCGGAGGGGGTGCCGATCTGGTGGTAGCGGATCACATCGGAGCCGATGCGGAAGCCGTCCTTCTCGCGCTGCTTGTGGCGGTCCTCGAAGAACGGGGGCATTTCCGAGGTGAAGGTGATGTCGTAGGCGATCGGCTGCTGGTCGTTGGCGGCGCAGGCAAAGCGGACCTGGCGCAGCGGCTCGATGATCTCGTAGGAAAGCGGCCCGGCCTCGGTGACGAGCGGGTCGTCGCGCAACTCGCGGTTGGCGCGCACGGTCCACTGCTCGCTCCCGCGCGAGATCGCGGCCCAGCCGTCGAGAACGCCGCGGTTGTGGTAGCGGCCGAGCCCGAAATCGACGCCCATGGCGCCGTCCTTGCGCACGATCGCGGTCCAGATCTTCTCGGTCCAGCTCTGTTCTGAGGTGCTGACGGAGGCGAACGTATCGACGATCTGGTGGTTGAGATGCTCGTCAAGCGCCGTGATCATGCCGATGTCTTCCATCGCACTGCGCACGTAGCGCACCGGCGTGTTCAGCAGTGTCGAATTCATTTCAGGCTCCCTCTTTGATGTCTTCTTCCGCCAGCGTGCCGACCTGCAGGACGGGGGTGACGGTGGTGTAGTTGGGAAGGTCGGCGAACAGCGCCGCGCCGCATTGCGCCATGGCCTCGTCGAAGGCGGCGCGTGTGGCGAACAGCATTTCCGAGACGGCCCAGTAAGCCGGAGACGTGCCGTCGAGTGCGGCTTCGCCCAGCACGGTGCGCACGCTTTCCAGCCCGAACGGCGCCAGCAGGCGGCGCGCGAAAGGCGTGTGATGGTGCCGGTAATAGTCACCGTCGAAACGGCTGCCAGCGTCGTTCGGATAGACCGCGAGAATGCGAATCATCGCGCTTCGCCTTTCTGTTCCTGTCCCGCTGATCTGTTTAAATCGTCCGACGATTTAGTCTATAGAAAATCGTACCTGCTTTTCGTCGTCCCGGACTTGATCCGGGACCGGTGGCCGTCTTCAGGCAAGCGCCATTGCGCCATTGCGCCGGGCGCCTCGGCGTCAGGTGGGTTGATCACCGCCGGCGGTCCCGGATCAGGTCCGGGACGACAGGGGTTTCGGTACGTTAGCTGCTCAGGACGCGAAGCTGGCGAAGGCCGCTGCGGGCAGTTCCTCGATCGTGTTGCGCGTGCCGGCGAAGTGGCGCTGGACCGCGCGGTCGGCGGCGCCGACGGCGTTCTCCGCGACGGCCTTGGCGATCTTGCTGTAGCCCGAGGCATGGCGCACGCGCTGCTTTTCCGACTGGATCGATTCGATCTGGGCGCGGAACAGGTCGGTGCGGGTGAGCGGCATCGCGCGCTCAAGCTCTCCGTTGCCGCCGATCGCAACGAGCACCGAATAGAACTGGCGGCGCTGCTCCAGATAGAGCGCGCGGTTGTGGTTGCGGTTGGCCTCGTCGATGGCGTTGGCGGCCTCGACGATCTGGCGGCGCTTCTCGTCGGTGTCGCAATGCTCGGCCGCGAGTCGCGCGGCGAGGCAGGCGAGCGGCTCCAGCGTCTGCAGCAGATCGAGCACCGCTTTGCGGTCCAGCGTGGCGATGTAGGCGCCGCGATAGCGGTTGAGCGTGACGATGCCGTCCGCCGCAAGATGCTTGAGCGCTTCGCGCAGCGAGCCCCGGCTGATCCCCAGCCGCTGCGTCAGGTCAGGTTCGACGAGGTGCTGGCCGGGCACGAACACGCCCGCGCGGATGCCCCGGATTATGGCTTCGGAGACTTTGTCGGCCGCGCTTCCGGCGTCGACCTTGATGGCCTCCGCATCGAGGGTGGTTTCGTCTGCCATGTCCTTCAACCGCGTAGACATTGTCCTGCTCACTCGTGCCGCCGGGTCTCTCCCGGACTTCCAATCCGTACTGCTCTACAAGCGTTTCGTCCATCATCAATACAAAATGATCGATCGGTCTCATATCACGAAATCGTCGAACGATATTGACAGATGGTGTGAGGGCGGCAATACCTCCAATCCACGACGGACGGCAGGGAAGCAAATTCCCGCGCCTCGTGGCTCCAAGGAGGGAGGAAACTGAAATGGCGACAGGCAATCCAATTACAGTTGGGCGAATCGCAGTTGGGCGGATGTTGCTGGGGGCAGTATCGCTCACGGTCCTGGCCAGCGCGGATGCGGCATGGGCGCAGGACGCGACCAGCACTGCAAGCACCCCGAATGCCCCGAGCGCATCGGCGAACGAGATCATCGTGACCGCGAACAAGCGCGAGCAGTCGATCAACGACGTCGGGCTTTCCATCACCGCGCAGTCGGGCGAGGCGCTGATGGAGCGCGGCATCAGCTCGCCCACCGACCTCGGCAAGATCGTGCCGGGCCTGACGGTCCAGCCCTCGCCGTTCAACACCCCGGTCTATACCCTGCGCGGCATCGGATTCTACGAGACGACGCTGTCCGCTTCGCCGACCGTCGCGGTCTATACTGACGAAGTGGCGTTGCCGTTCAGCGCCACCACGCGCGGCGCCGCGTTCGACATCCAGCGCGTCGAGGTGCTGAAAGGTCCGCAGGGCACGCTGTTCGGCCAGAACACCACCGGCGGTGCGATCAACTACGTGGTCAACAAGCCGACCGAAGTGTTCGATGCCGGTCTTGATCTCAGCTACGGCCGCTTCAACGAGATCGACACCACCGCCTTCATCAGCGGCCCGATCACCGACGGCGTCAAGGCGCGCCTCGCGGTGCGCGGCGTTCATAGCGACGACTGGCAGTACAGCTACACCCGCGACGACAGCCTCGGCCGCAAGCGCCAGCTGCAGGGCCGCTTCCAGCTGGCGATCGAGCCGACCAGCAACTTCCGCCTGCTGCTCAATGCCAATGGCTGGATCGACAAGGGCGATACCCAGGCCGCGCAGCTGGTCGAGGATACTTGCGCGGAATCCACCGCAGGCACCTGCGGCAGCCCGCAGGCCGCGGCATTCCGCGACTATCCGCGCGCGCCGGACAAGGCCCGCGCGGCCGACTGGGGCTACGGCATCTTCGGCCGCCGTCCCAAGCGCGACGACCGCTTCTGGCAACTCAGCGCCCGCGCCGACCTCGACCTGAACGAGAACCTGACGCTGACTTCGGTGACCGCCTATTCCGATTACAAGACGGATTCGGTGCAGGACTTCGACGGCGCCACGATGTTCTCGGTGGACACCAACACCACCGGCTTCATCAAGGACTTCGCGCAGGAACTGCGCCTGTCCGGCAAGTATGGTGCGCTCAACGTCATCGTCGGCGGCAATTACAACCGTTCGCGCACGTTCGATCGCCTGTTCTACAACTTCAGCGAAGGCCCATCGGCCAACCCGCTCTACATGATCCCCGGCGCGCCGCATGGTGAGCTGACGTTCAACTACTCACGCCAGAACGTGAAGTCCTACGCCGCCTTCGGTAACGTGGAGTTCGAACTGTCCCCGCAGCTCACCCTGATCGGCGGCGCGCGCTACACCAACACCAAGCGCAGCTTCGAGGGCTGCACCAACGACTTCGGTGGCGGCACGGCGACGTGGTGGAATGCGATCTTCGGCACCAATGTCCAGCCCGGCGGCTGCCTGACCTTCACGCCGACGTTCCCGGTCATCTTCGATCCCGCCGACTTCGACCAGCTCAACGAGGACAACATCTCGTGGAACGCCGGGGTCAACTACAAGACCGACAGCGACATGCTGCTCTATGCCCGTGTCAGCCGGGGCTACAAGTCGGGCAGCTTCCCGACCGCCTCGGTCGCCAGCTACAGCGGTTATACCCCGGTCAAGCAGGAGTCCGTCACCGCCTATGAAGCGGGCGTGAAGGCCCCGTTCGGCAACGGTTTGGTCGAAATTTCCGCCGCTGCGTTCTACTATGACTACAAGGACAAGCAGCTGCGCGGCCGCAAGCCCGATCCGGTGTTCGGCACCCTCGACGGGCTGGTGCAGATCCCCAAGAGCCGCGTCTACGGCTTCGAGACGCAGATCGACGTGCGCCCCACCGACGGCCTGCGCATCTCCGCCGGCATGACCTACATCGACACCAAGATCACCGAGTTCACCGGCTACGACGCGCTGGGCGAACTGCACGATTTTGCGGGTCAGAAGTTCCCTTATGCCCCGGCGATCACCGCGATCGGCGATGCGCAGTACGACTGGGCGGTGGGCAGCGCCAATGCCTATATCGGCGCTTCGGTCACCTACAACAGCCAGACCAGCAGCGCGCTGGCCAACAGCAACACGCAGTACGTCGATCGCGACAGCCGCTTCCAGATCAAGGAATACGCGCTGCTCGACTTGCGAGCGGGTGTGAAGCTGCACGACGACAAGCTCCGCATCGGTGCCTGGGTGCGCAACGTGACCAACACGTTCTACTGGACCAACATCCAGGACAACCTCGCCTCGATCTCGCGCTTCACCGGCATGCCGCGCACTTACGGCATCCAGCTCGGCTGGCGCTACTGACCTCTCCGTTGCCCCGCGGCCCTTGCTTCAGGGCCGCGGGGTCTTTTTGGATAGGCAAGATCGTATTACGATAACGACAGGCGATTCGTCGCAAATCCGGCAACCGGATCGAACGAGACGCCGCAATGGAGAGCACCGATGGCCACGCAGCCCTACGAGCAGCCGCATGTCGCCAGCCCGACGCCCATCGTGGCGCGGATCCCGCTGATCCCGCCGCGTGACCGCGCGCACGGCCCGTTGACGGCGCGGCGGCTGCGGCGCTTCTACCTTGGCCTTGCGGTGGTCTTCGCGCTGGCGGTGCTGCCGGTGGTGCTGGGCATGAGCGCGCAGTGGAAGGCCTTCGGGCTGGGGCTGATCTTCCCGGGCGGCGGGTTCCTCTATGCGGGCGGGGTAGTCGGCGTGCTGGGCGCGCTGGCCTCGATCGCGGCCTTCGCGGTCATCCTGTTCATCTGGTGGGCGCGCGGTCCGATCATCGCGCCGCCCGGGGTGCTGATCGGCACCGCGCTGCTCTCCGCCGCTTGGATCGAGGGGCGCGATGGCGTCGCCTTCGTCGAATATGCGCTCCCCGTTGGCGTGCTGGCGGCGTTCGGCGTCATGGCGCTAAGGCGCCGCGCGCACTTCACCCGCCAGCAGGCACGGGGGGAGGAACTCAACCGCGTGATCGCCCGGGCCGAGCCGATCCTGCGCGATGCGCCGGTGGAGGCCGGGCCGGAGATGCCCGAGGGCCAGATCGGCGAGTACCGCCGCATGCTCGACCTTGCGCTGCAGCCGGTGGACAGCTGGACCGGGTTCTCGACCGGCGACACCTGGCAGGACGGCGCGCTGCGCTACCAGATCTGCACGATGTCGTGGAACCTCGCCTTCGGGCAGTACACGCAGCTTCCGGCGTTCCACGGCTACCTCAACACCGCGCAGGAAAACCTGATCCGCAAGCACGTGGACCGCAGGACGTGGAACTACTGGTTCTGGGAAAGCCTGTGGGGCAACCTGAAGCTGGAGAAGAACCCCGTCGCCACCGACAACATCATGCTGTCGGGTTTCATGGGCGTCTCGCTCGGCCTGTTCGAGACGGCCAGCGGCACCTCGCCCTTCGCGGGCAAGGACGCGCTGACCTTCCGCTGGGACGAGAAGACCGCGTTCCCGTACAGCCACGAAACGCTGATGGACGAAGTGGTGAAGAACTTCCGCCGCTACGACATCGGCTGGTTCCCGTGCGAGCCGCGCTGGATCTATTCGATGTGCAATCTCGTCGGCCGCACCGCGCTGGCGCTGCACGATGCGCGCAACGGCACCGACATGATCGGCAAGGTCGGCGACCGCTTCGAGCAGACGATGGAGCAGGAAATGATGATGGCCGACGGGCGGGTGAAGGTCTGCACCTCCTCCCCCTTCGGCTTCACCGTGCCCAGCCTCTCGGGCCTGTTCGGCGAGACCTGGGGCATCCGCTTCCTCACCCCCCACGCGCCCGATCAGGCGGAGCGGCTGTGGCAGGTGCTCAAGCAGGACTTCATCGCCCGCCGCCCTGACGGCACGCTCGATTTCAAGCTGCTGCCGCTGGGCTGGGACACGCGCAAGCCCGCCAACTTCTCGTTCGCGCAGTGGCCCGAACTGAACCCGCTGACGATGGTGCTGTGGGCCGCGCTGGAGATGGGCGACGAGGAGATCATCGCCGCCACCCGCGAGAGCATCGACGCGCAGTACAGTCCCGGCATGGCCGACGCACTGACCTGGACCCGCCGCAACACCGTGCGCGACATGGTCAACAAGGGCCTGCCCGAAGCGTGGAATACCGGCCCGCTGCTGGCCGAGGCGTGCTATCCCGAAACGATCGTCACCCGTGCGGTCAGCGACGGGCGCGACTTGTCGCTGGTGCTGCGGGCAGGGGAAGGGCCGGCGCGCGTCAGCCTCGGCTTCGCGCGGCTGGTGCCGGGTACGCACTACCGCGTGGTGCAGACCGGGCAGGAACTACAGGCCGGGCCGGACGGCAAGGCGGCGCTCGCGTTCGACCTCGACACGCGTAGCGAACTGCATCTGGTTCCGGTAAGCTGACGCGCCATGTCCTGCTGCATCCTTGCCGCCTTGCTGATCGCCCATATCATGGCGATGTTGCGGCGCTGGGCGGTGTTCCTGGGGCTGGTCCCGCCCCGCGAGTACGACGATGCCGACACGCTGCCCAGCCGGATGCGGGCGTGGTCGGCAAGGCCCAAGGTGCGGGCGACATTGGGCGCGCTCGTGGCGGTGGAGCTTCTGGCGGGCGGCACCTGGGTCTACGCGGAGCACGGCACGCACCTCTATCGCCTCGGCGACCAGGCCTACTCGGCGATCCGCGGAGAGCGGGTCATCTATAGCGAGGACTGCGGCAAGCCCGGAGAGCGCTATGCCTTGCGCATGGTGATCGACGAAAGCGGCAGGGTAATCCGGAACGAGCGGGTGTCGGCGCAGTCATGACCGGGGAATTCGCTGGCCGCGTGGCCATCGTCACCGGCGCTTCGCGCGGGATCGGCGCGGTGCTGGCCGAGGCGCTCGCCGCACGCGGCGCGGACGTGGTGTTGGTGGCGCGCGACGCGGCGCGGCTGGAGGAAGCTGCCCGTCGCATCGGCGCAGCGCATGGCGTGAACCTGCGGACGGTGGCGGGCGATGCCGCCGACGCGCAAGTCGCGGCGCGGGCCGTCGCGGCGGCGATCGAACTGGGCGGGCTCGACCTGCTGGCCAACGTCGCGGGCTGGTATCCGACCGCACTGGTGGAGGACACCGGGGACGAGGACTACGCCCGCACCCTTGCCAGCAATCTCGGCGCGACATTCGCGATGTGCCGCGCGGCGCTGCCCGAACTGCGGGCGCGGGGCGGCGCGATCGTCAACATGTCGTCCACCGCCGCGCGCTTTCCCACGCCGGGGCTCGCCATCTACGGCGCGTCTAAATGCGCGATCGAGGGGCTGACCCGCGCGATGGCGGTCGAAGCCGCGCCGCTGGTGCGCGTCAATGCGGTCTCGGCGGGTCCGACGATGACGGAAACGGTGAAGGCCCTGATGGAAACCGACAAGACCGGCGCGGTGGCCGCCGTCACCTCGGTGCTGCCGCTGGGACGCCTCGCGAGACCTGAGGAAATCGCCGAAGTATTCCTGTTTCTGGCCTCCGCGCGATCCTCGGTGATCACCGGGCAGGTCATCCACGCGAATTGCGGTGGCCATATGGCGTGAATGCGGTTCCAATTCCTGATGGGATGCACCAAAAAGTAACCATGCGGGCCTAGCTTCCGGTCATGCGCATCGCGACGATCACCAACTGGGCCTACGGCGCGACCGTCTGCCTCACCATCGTGGCCGGTGTCACGATGGTCATGGCCTCAAGCGCCGACCGGGTCGAGCGCGCCGCGGTGCGCCAGCGCGACCTGTTCGACCAGTTGACCTTCGAGATCGAGAATGACCTTTCGGAGCTGACCGACCAGGCGCGGCTGGCGGCGGTGACCGACGATCCCAGCCACGCCATCGCCTATCAGCGCACGCTGGCCTCGCTCGGCACGGTCGAGCAGCGCGTCGCGAAGCTCAAGGACGGGGGCGCCAACGAACAGGAATTGCGCTCGCTGGAAGAGGGCCTGCGCTGGGCCAAAACGCTGGAAGACGAACAGCAGGCGGCGATCGCCGCCACCCGGCGCGGGGACGACGCCACGGCGCGGGCCATCGTCTTCGGGCCGGAGTACGAGCGCGAACTGGAACGCGTTCGCTTCCTGATCGGCCGTTTCCGCTATATGCTCGACCAGCGCTCGGACGATTCCATCGAGCAGGCGAGCCAGGCGTCGCAGCGGCTGCGCTCGGTGTCCGAAGCCATGGTCGCGATCACGGCGGCGCTGTTCCTGCTGGTGCTGGGCTTCATCCTGAAGCGGCGCATCCTGCGTCCGGTCATGACCCTGAGCGACGTCGTCAACCGGCTGGCGGATCAGGACTATACGGTCGAGACCCCGGCCTTCTCGCAAGTCGACGAGATCGGCGACATGGCGCATGCCATCCGCATCTTCCGCGAGAACGGCCTTGAGCGTCAAAGGCTGGAGCGCGAGCGCGACGCCGACTGGGCGGTGCGGGACCTGCTGGCGCGGATGACTCAGCGCCTGCAGGGCTGCGAGAGCGTGAGCGACCTGTTCGCCGTCGTGCGCCTGTTCGCGCCCGAGATCGCGCCGAGCCTTGCCGGGCGGCTCTACACGCTGGACAACCGCATGGACCTGATGGTCTGCGCCGCCGAGTGGCGCGGGTCGCATGGCGACGGCGCGGAAAGGAGCGGGCCGCAAGGCACTGACGCCGCCTTCGGCCCGGACGATTGCTGGGCGCTGCGACGCGGACAGATCCATGCCCCCGGCGGAGAGATGCTCGACGTGCCGTGCCGCCACGTGGCCCCGTCAGCGGCCCGGGCGACGATCTGCGTACCGCTGACCGCGCAGGGCGAGACGATCGGCCTGCTGGTGCTGGAGAACCTGGCTGCCGACCACGGGCCGGACGAGTCCACCGGCGTCTACATCGAACTGATGTCCGAGACGGTCGGGCTCGCGCTCGCCAACCTGAACTTGCGCGACGTGCTTCACGAAAAGGCGCTGTTCGACCCGCTGACCGGCCTGCGCAACCGGCATGAGCTGGACGACACCTTGCGCCGTCTGGTCGCTACCGCCGACGCCGCCGGCACGCCGATCGCCTGCCTGATGATGGACATCGACCACTTCAAGCGGCTCAACGACCGCTTCGGCCACGATGCCGGGGACCTCGTCATCCGCACCGTCGCCGCCGTCTTCGCGGGCGGCGCGCGCGAAGACGATCTGGCGCTGCGCTACGGCGGCGAGGAATTCCTGATGCTGATGCCCGGCGCGGACGAGGCCCTGGCGCTGGAACGGGCCGAGCGCATTCGCGAGCGCGTCGCGGCGCTCGACCTTACGCACGAGGGGCAACCGATCGGGCAAGTCACGGTGTCGCTGGGGCTCGCGGTCTATCCCCGTCACGGCCCGATCCAGGCGCTGATCACGACCGCCGACGCTGCGCTTCTTCGCGCCAAGGAAGGTGGCCGCGACTGCATCGTCGTCGCCACTCAGCGCAGCCGTGGCGGCGGCATGTCGGTTTCTGTCGGGGACTGACGCTGCCTCAGCCCTCAAAGTTCATGGGCATGGCCCAGCGAGGCGAGGATATCGCGGCGCAGCGACTGCAGCGCCGGGTCGTCGCGGCGGCGCGGATAGGGCTCCCCGACCGTCACCTCACGCACGATCCGCGCCGGGCGCGGGCTGAACACGACGATCCGCTGGGCCAGCAGCAGGGCTTCCTCGACATCGTGGGTGACCAGCAGCACGGTGAACCCGGCATCGCGCCAAAGCCGCAGGATTTCGGTCTGCAGGGTCATTCGGGTCAGAGAATCCAGCTTGCCGAACGGCTCGTCCAGCAGCAGCAGGCGCGGCTCGTTCACCAGCACGCGGGCGAGCGCGGCACGCTGAGCCATGCCACCGGAAAGCTCGCTCGGCAGCGCCTGCTCGAAGCCTTCGAGACCGACGAGCCGCAAGGTGCGATCGACGCGGGCCTCGGCCTCCTGCGGGTCCACGCCCTGCGCCTCAAGGCCGAGCGCGACGTTGCCGTGCACGCTGCGCCATGGATATAGCGTCGGGTCCTGGAACACGAGCAGCCGCGACGGATCGGGGCCGACTATGCGGACCTTGTCTGCGCCGAGTTTGCCCTCGGACGGAGCCTCAAGCCCCGCCAAAAGGCGCAGAAGCGTGGATTTTCCGCAGCCGCTGGGGCCGAGGAGGGCGACGAATTCGCCCGGCTCAATGTCGAGGGTGACGTCGTCCAGCACCGGCAGCGGGCCGCCGGGCGTGTCGAAAGCGTGGTGGACGCCGCGGGCCTGTACGGACAGGCCGGTGGTCGCGGGGGAATGGACCAGAGTTACCATCGAACGATTGCCTTCTGCCAGGCGAGCACGCGGTCGCGCACGGTGAAGAGGAGGGCGATCAGCCCCGAGAACAACAGCGCCATCACGATCAGCGCACCGTAGAGGTTGGCATAGGCCGCCCACCCTTGCGCCCACTGCAGATACCAGCCGAGCCCGGCCTTGACGCCCATCATCTCGGCTACGATCAGCACGGCGAACGATGCGCCGAGGCCCATGAAAAGGCCGACGAAAACGTCCGGGAGCGCGGCCGGGATTGCCACTTTCAGGATCAGGAACCGCTCGCTCGCGCCCAAGGTGCGGGCGATGTCATAATACGCCGCATTGACGCCCTTGACGCCTGAGGACGTCAGCACCGCGACCGGAAAGGCGGTCGCCAGCGCGATCAGGAAGGTGCTGGCGCTCTGCGATCCGGGGAACACGAAGAACGCCAGCGGCAGCCATGCGGTGGCGGGCAGCGGGCCGACGAAACGCAGGATCGGGTGGCCCCAGTAGCTCGCCTGTTTCCACCAGCCGATGGCGACGCCGTTGGCGAAACCGACCGCTCCGCCGATCGCATAGCCCGGCAGCAGCAGGAGCAGCGAACGGGCCGCGCTTTCGAGCAATCGGGCGCTGTCGTCGGTGTAGACTTCGAGGATCGACTGGGGCGGAGGGAAGAACGGAAGCGGCAGAATTGCGGTCTTTGCGGTCAGAATCTGCCACAGTGTAAGCAGCACCGCACCCGCGCCGAGCCAGCGATCCCAAGGCCGGAGTGCCGCCAGTCGGCCGCGATTTCCGGCGAATGCGAGGAGGCACAGAGCGGCACCCAACGTGCACTCAACCGCACCCAGCAGCCCCGAACGCGACCATGGCGTGATATCCGGCCACGTCCAGGTGACCCCGGCGGCGGCGGCCCATGCCAGCGCCGCGACAATGCCGCCTCGCCACACCGGAGCGCGCGGGGAAGCCGGTTCGACGACCTCTTCACTGCGTCCGGCGAAGCGATCAGACGATAAGGCGAGGGCGCTGCTGCTCATGGCGTGTCCTTCATGCGAAAAGCTGTTCGACGGTGCGGCTGGCGAAACTTTGCGGATCGGTGGTCGGCTTCATCACTCCGACGTCGCGCAGCTCCCCGGCATAGAGCGCGACCTCGTTGTGCAGGTCGCGGCCGACAGGGTGGTGATCGTGGGTCTGCATCTTCAGCACCGCGACCAGATCCTCGACGCTGGCCTTGGCATAAGGCGCGAAGGCGCGCGCCACCGCCTCGGGCTGCTGCGAGCAGATCGAGGCCGC
Organism: Novosphingobium sp. HR1a; assembly: GCF_015594425.1. Taxonomy (NCBI): domain Bacteria; kingdom Pseudomonadati; phylum Pseudomonadota; class Alphaproteobacteria; order Sphingomonadales; family Sphingomonadaceae; genus Novosphingobium; species Novosphingobium sp. HR1a. The sequence continues at coordinate 18,302 of NZ_JABXWS010000063.1, read as the reverse complement.
CGTCGTCAGCGCCTGCGCCAGCGCGACGCCGCTGGCGCGGTCGCGGCGCAGCAGGTCGCCGCTGGCGCCGAGCACGCAGCACACGCGGTCCTGCCAGGGAGCCGAGAGGTTGGAGAGCACCTCCACCAGATCGCCGCCCGAATTCTTCTGCAGCACGTAGGCGATCGGGTCGGAATCGACGAAAGCCTGGATCTCGCCCTTCTCGACCGCGGCGGCGAGGAGCGGCGCGGGAAATGCCTTCCATTCGACGTCACGATTGGGATCGAGGCCGTTGGCCTTCAGCAGCACCGCCAGCGCATTGCGCCCGGCGCCGGTGATTTCCGAAAGGCCGATCGCCTTGCCGCGCAGGCTCTCCACCGCATCGGTGATCCCCGCCCGGCGCGATCCCAGCACGCGGATGCAGCCGCCGTGGGTGCCCGCGATCAGCCGCACGTCGAAGCCCTGTTCCAGCGGCTTGATCCAGCGCAGGATCATGCCGACCCCGGCGTCGGCCTTGCCGGTGGAGATCGCCTCCAGCAGCTGGTCGGTGGACCCGGCGAAGTTCATCAGTTCCACGTCGAGGCCGAAGCGCTCGTAGATGCCCTGTTCCTTGGCCAGCAGCGCGGGGGCGAGGCAGATGGCGTTGGCATTCCACGCCAGCGTGATCTTGCGCTGCCCTTTCGCATTGCGCGGCAGCGGCGCGGGCCGCGCGGCGGCATAGAGCCCGGCCGCCCCCGCCGCCGCGACCACGCCGCCCGCCAGCACGCTGCGCCGGTTGATGAGCGGACGCGGCGGCGGGGCTTCGGGTTCGGCGATATCGTCGTCAGGCGGCGTGAAAGTCATGCGGGCTCGCTTGCTTGGAAGGGAATGGAGACCCGTACGCCGGGGGCTTTCACGCGAAGTGCCCCGGCAAGGATCGATCCTGCTCACCAAGCCTAGCGCCGCGATCGTGCAAGACTATCCGGCAATGGCAATGTGACTATTGAGCTATCTCAACAGATGCCCGGGCGTCAGGCGCAGTCCACAAACTCTCAAGCCAGATCGCGCCGAACTCGTTTGTCGAACGCGGCGGCAGTGAACACAGGTTTCACAAGACAACTTGTGCTTTCGGAGCTTCGACGATGGCGACCCGTATACTTGAACCCGCTTCGCTGCGCCTTCCCGATGACGCCGCCTTGCAGGAAATCACCCGCAAGCTGGCAGCCAGCGCGCAGGACCACGACCGCGCTGCCACGTTCCCGCGCGCCAACTTCGACATTCTGGCCAAGGCGGGCCTCATCGGCCTGACGGTCGATCCAAAGCTGGGCGGCGCGGGTGCGGGCTATGCCGACACGCTGCGGGTGCTGGGCGCGGTGGCGCAGGGGGAGCCGTCCACCGCGCTCATCCTGTTCATGACCTACGCCTTCCACGCCGCCGAGAAGGCCGCCCGCTGGCCGCGTCCTCTCTACGAACGACTGGCGCGCGAGGCGGTGGCGGGACGCGGACTGATCGGCACGTTCCGCGTCGAGCCGGAACTCGGCACCCCGGTACGCGGCGGCCTGCCCAAGACCACCGCCACCCGCACCCCGCAAGGCTGGCGCATCAGCGGCGAGAAGATCTATTCCACCGGCTCGACCGGGCTCGACTGGTTCGTCGTCTGGGCACGCACCGACGAGGCAGCCCCGCGCGTCGGCAGCTTTCTCGTGGACCCGGCGACGCCCGGCATCACCATCGTGCCTGAGTGGGACCACCTCGGCATGCGTGCCACGGTAAGCCACAAGGTCGTGTTCGAAGACGTGGCGATCCCGGCCGAGCATGCAGTCGACGTCCGGCTTCCGGCCGAGTGGGAACCGGCGGCAGGACAGGCGCTGTGGAACGCGCTGGCGATCGCCACGATCTACGACGGGGTCGCCCGCGCCGCACGGGACTGGCTGGTCGGCTATCTCAACGCGCGGGTGCCCGCGAACCTCGGGGCTGCGCTGGCGACCCTGCCGCGCGTGCAGGAGAAGCTGGGCGAGATCGAGGCGCTGCTCTACACCAACCGCGCCCTGATCGCAGGCGCGGCGCGGGCGGCCGACGAAGGCGCGCTGCCCGCCGCCACCGAGGCCAACCTGATCAAGCATGTCGCCAATGCGAACGCGATCCAGGCAGTGGCGCTGGGGTTGGAACTGACCGGCAACCCGGGCATCAGCCGTAACAACCCGCTCGAGAGGCATTACCGCGACGTGCTGTGCAGCCGGATTCACTCGCCGCAGGCTGACACTGTGCTGGTCGGGGCAGGGTGCAAGGCATTGTTGAAGGATTGAGGTGGGAACGAGTGTTTTCGTCCCGCCACTCCGTGCAGGCGGAGCGCGACGGGTTGCCAGCTTTGGGTGGTGAGCGGACCTTCTATCGCTGAGTACTAGCGCAGCCGCCCTCAGAGCGCGGCAGGGCTCTTCAACGCCGATTGGAATCGGAACAGGCAGACCAAGCCGCCGCCGGAGCGGTCAAGATTGGGTGATAGAGAAAAATTATCACCAGAACCCAAAGTGGTATCGACGGGCCGTTAGGCCCCGGCGCATCGGGCAATGAGAAAAATGGCAGGCCGTTGAAAGCCGTGAAAAACCACTGGAACGGAAGTCCCGTAACGAACCACGCCGCCAACTGCCATAAGTACCATCGCGGGATTTTCATTTGTCCTCGTCGTCCATGATCCGGAAACCATCCGCTGAATGGTGGGTCAAACGCCGTATGTCTGCAATGGGGCGTATCCTGCCTCTCATGAAATTCGTCATTGCGAGCGCAGCGAAGCAATCCAGGGCAGAGTTACACCGCCCTGGATTGCTTCGCTGCGCTCGCAATGACGAGGTGGGGAGCGGGTTGAAGGCGGTCCTCAACCACCCCTTTCCAGATACGTCACCGCCCTCGACAGGCTGGCGAACCCCTCCTGCAGATCCGGCAGCGCCCGCGCCGCGCGCGGGGTGAGCGACAGGTCGCCAGGCCCGCGTCGGGGCCGGGCGAACAGCTCTGTCCCCAAATCCCTCTCCAGCCGCGCGACCAGCTGGCCGACGGCGGACGGCGTCACCTGCAGTTCCCGCGCGGCGAGCGCGAAGCTGCGGTTGCGCGCCACCGCCTCGAAGGCGCGCAAGGCGTTGAGGGGATAAGGCCCCGTCACTTTCCGTGCGCTTTCGTCAGGCGCGCGGGGTCACTCTGCGGCGACTGCGAGCGAGGCGGCGGCGTGGCGGTGCTCCGGGACCGGCAGGCCGAGGTGGCCGCGTAGGGTGTCGTGCGCGTATTCGGTGCGGAACAGGCCGCGGCTCTGCAGGATCGGCACGACCCGTTCGCGGAAAAGCGCGAACTCGTCCGGTGCACCGACGACGATGTTGAAGCCGTCCGCCGCGCGGCCGGTGAACCAGCGCTCGATTTCGTTCGCGATCGTCTCGGGCGAACCGACAAAGCCCTTGCCGCCTGGGTTCTGGCCGCGCTGGGCCGCCTGCCGCAAGGTCAGCTTCTCCTCGCGCGCGGTGCGGATGATCCGCTCGGCCGCGCCCTTGTAGCTGTTGAGCGTGACGCCGGTGAGATCGGGGAACGGTGCGTCCAGATCGTACTGGCTGAAGTCGTGGTAGTTGAACGCGCGGCCGAGCTGGACGAGCAGCTTGTCGATATCGAGGTTCTCCGCGCGCTCGCGCTCGATGCGGTGGGCTTCCTCATCCGTCTCGGCGATCAGCGGGAACAGGCCGGGGAGCACCTTGATCGCGTCCGCATCGCGGCCGAGCGCGGCGGCGCGCGCCTTGAGGTCGGCGTAGTACTGCTGGCCCGACGCGAAATCAGGGGAGGCGGCGAACGTGGCTTCGGCGATGTGCGCGCCCAGGTTGCGGCCTTCGTCGCTGTCGCCCGCCTGGAAGATCACCGGCTGGCCCTGCCGCGAGCGGGTGAGGGCCAGCGGCCCGGCCACCGCGAAATGGCGGCCCTTGTGGTCGAGGCGGTGCTGCTTGTCCTTGTGCAGGAACAGGCCCGATTGCTTGTCGCGCGGGAAGGCGTCATCTTCGTAGCTGTCCCATAGGCCCTGCACGACCTCGACGAATTCCTGCGCGCGTTCGTAGCGCACGGCGTGGTCGAAGTGCTCCTCCCGGCCATAGTTGCGTGCGGCGCCTTCGAGTCCGGTGGTCACCACGTTCCAGCCGGCGCGGCCCCGGCTGATGTGGTCGAGCGAACCGAACTGGCGCGCCACGTTATAGGGCTCCCAGTAGCTCGTCGTCAGCGTGCCGACGAGGCCGATGCGCGAGGTGTGCCCGGCGACGGCGGAGAGCAGCGTCAGCGGCTCCAGCCGGTTGAGGAAGTGCGGCGAGGTGTCCGGCGTGATGAACGGGGAATCGACGATGAACACCAGGTCGAACTTGGCGTCCTCGGCGAGTTTCGCGTTGGTGATGTACCAGTCGATGTCGACGCTGGCATCGCCCGGCACGTCGGGATGGCGCCAGTTGTACTGATCGTTGCCTACGCCGGTAAGTATCGCGCCAAGATGAAGCTGCCGTTCGCTCATGAGATTGTACCCGTTCGTCGATGATGATGGGCCGAGCGTAATCGACGTGGACACCCGCGAATAACGAGGGTTTCCCATAGCGATATTCGCGGCGCTAAACGGACGCGATCAGTATGACCAATTCTCAAGCGAGGGCTGCGACTTCCAATTTGTCTGATGGGCGGGCCGCCCATACCCATCGCTCATCAGGTCAGGCCTCGGCGGCTATTTGACATCAAAACGCCGATAACAATGCCATGCTGGTGAGACACGCTGAAAAGGCCCTGCACGCTGCGACAGCGTGCGCGCCGGATGCACCCTGACCTCGGGGATATCCTTTTTCGAAAAACGACAGGTCGGGCCGGATTTCGCCGCTCCCGCAGCTTCCGTTCCGGGGGCCGGAGCGGTGCGCCCGACGCATATACAGGGGTGAACAATGCGCAAATCGGCACGCCATAAGGGCCATGCCTTGGGATCGGGCAGCAGCAGGCAGGCTCTGGGCTTCATGCTCGCACTGGCGGTAGGGGGGACGGCGACGCCCGCCTTCGCGGCAGACGAAGCGGAAGGCGCGGACAGCAGCGATGCGGCGGCGGAAATCCTCGTCGAAGGGACGCGCTCGCGCGGCTCGGTGGTAGAGGCCGGGCCGCTCGGCACGCGCACCATTCTGGAGACGCCGTTCTCGGTCTCCGCTGCCGATACCGACCAGATCAACCGCATCGCCGCGACGACGATCGACGCCGCGTTCAATTACGATCCTTCGGTGCGATCCAACAATTCGGGGCTGGCTTCGGGCAATACCTTCAGCATCCGCGGGCAGGCGATCGACCTTACCAACGGCTACAAGTACGACGGGCTGGCCTTTCCCTACTGGTTCCAGGACCACCCGATCGAGGCGGTCGAGCAGATCCAGGTGCTGAAGGGCGCGGGCGGCTTCGTCTACGGCTATGCCTCGCCTTCGGGCGTGGTGAACTTCATCTCGAAGAAGCCGACCGACGAACTGGTCGCCACCGCCGGGTTATCCTTGCGCAGTTCCAGCATCTGGCGCGCGCACGTCGATATCGGCGGGCCGCTGACCGAGACGGGCTCCACTGCCTTCCGCCTCAACGCGGTGGAGGAGCAGGGCACGCTCTACAACGGCGCCTACAACAAGAATACTTTCGCGCAGTTGTGGCTGCAGGGCGAGATCACGCCCGACCTGACGTGGAGCGTCGACGGTTATTACCAGCGCACATGGCAGGCGGGGCAGTCCAATACCGTCAGCTTCACCACCGGGGTCACCTCGCTGGCGACGATGAGCGGGGCGGACTTCAACCTCGCCTCGAAATCGACGCACAAGTTCAACGACATCAATCAGGTGACCGGCCGCCTGAACTACCAGATCGCGCCTGACTGGAAGATTTCCGCCGCGCTGCGCTATTCGGCGCTGGACGAGCGGTTCACCGGCAATACCGCGCAGATCACCAACAATGCGGGCGATTATCGCGTCGGCGTACTGGGGATGAACCGCAAGTTCACGTATCATGTCGGGCAGTTGTCGATCGACGGCACTTTCCATACCGGCGCGATCGAGCATGCCGTGGTCGCCGGGTTCGATTACTTGGACGTCGATTACGACTACGACTACAACCCATACACCGCTACGCGCGTGCCGACGGTGTCGTACGACTTCAACCTGACCGGCAACATCTACGCGAACAACGTGCCCGACTGGGCTTTCGCTTCCTACACCCGCGCCGACGGGCAGGTGGTGACGGGCCGCCAGTTCCAGCGCCCGCCCGACTGGTTCCGCTATCAGGAAATCCGCCAGCGCGGCCTGTTTCTCAGCGATACGCTGAAGCTGGGCAATGCCGAACTGATGCTGGGCGGCCGCTACACCTTCTATACTGAGCGCAATTACGAGCCGGTGTTGGCGGATACGAACTACCGCGAGAACAGCTTCACTCCCGTCGCCGCGCTCAGCTACGACGTAACACATGGCGTCCGGGCTTATGTTTCCTACGTGCAGGCGCTGCAGCGCGGCACGCAGGCCCCTGCCAACGCGCTGAACTATGGCGAGAGCTTCGGCCCGATCAAGAGCACGCAGTACGAGGCGGGCATCAAGGTCGATCGCGGCACCTGGGGCGCGACGCTCGCGGCGTTCCGCACCAAGGTGCCGTCCGAGTTTCTCAATACCGAAAGCTACTGGGTGCGCGACGGCGAGCGGCGGTTCCAGGGCATCGAGTTCGACGCGCACTGGCAGGCGACCCCCGAAGTGTTGCTGAAGTTCGGCGCCGCCTATCTCGACGCGGTGCAGACCAAGGCATCGAGCGCGGCGCTGGTCGGCAAGAAGGTGCCGGGCGCTACCGCGTTCCAGACCTCGGGCTTCGTCGAATATTCGCCCGCGTTCCTGCCCGGCTTCTCGGCGTTCGGCGGCGTGCGCTATTCGGGCAAGGCTTACGGGCAGGTGACGAATACCTTCATCTACAAGCCGGTGACCGTCGGCGATGCGGGTATTTCCTATAAACTGCCGATCGAGGGACGTTCGGTCACGGTTTCCGGCAACGTCCAGAACATCACCAACGAGCAGTATTGGGTGCCGGGTTCGGGCGGCGTCTCGCTGTCGGCGGGTGCACCGCGCACGTTCAGCCTGAACCTGACGGTCTCCACCGGCCCGATCGAGCGGCGCGATACCGAGTGGAGTGAAGGCTCCGGAACCGGCGGCTTCTATATCGGCGCTGCGGTGGGCGGCACGAAGATCAATGATGGCAGCTTCGACATCCGCGCCCGCGTAAACGCCGCGCTGGGTGTGGATCGTAGTGGCCTGAAGACCTCGTACAAGACCGGATGGGAACTCGCCGGGAGGCTGGGCTATGACTTCGGCTTCCTGCGCACCGAACTCGAACTGGCGCGCCAGCAGTTCGATCTCGACCGGGTTGCGCTGAATTCGACGCGCATCGCGGTCAATCCGGTGTCCCGTACCGCCGGGATCTACGACGATCCTTCCGGCACCACCCGCATCCAGTCGATCCTGCTCAACGGTCTGGCCGACATCGCCACCGGCTCGCGCTGGTCGCTGGAGGCGGGCGGCGGCATTGGCGTGGCGCGGATCAACCAGTACCGCTGGAAGCTGGAGGCCGACGAGAGCAGCACTTTCGCCTACGAGAACAAGGTACGCTTCGCCTGGCAGGCCGTGGTCGGCGCGCGTTACGCCTTGTCGGACCGGCTCGATGCGACACTGCGCTATCGCTATCTCAACGTGTCGGACGTGTTCCTGCAGACGACCACCGCCAATGCCATCGAAGGCGCGTTCCGCACGCATAGCGTGGTGGTGGGCCTGAACTACGCTCTGTAACCTTTCCGGCGGTTATGGAGCCCGATGACGAAGCCACCACGAGGGGGGTGGTGGCTTCGTCTCGGTCAGAAAGTCTCGACGAGATCGCGCATGGCTTTCAGGTCGGCGCCGTTCAGGGGGACGTAGCCGTCGTCCTCTTCGCGGTGGCGGGTGATGATCGCCTGCCCCTCGTCCGAGAGCAGGAAGCGCAGCAGGCCCTTGACCGCCGGGTCGATCGGCCTGCCCGGCGCCTTATCGACATAGATGTTGAGGAAGTACGAGATCGGCCATGCGCCCCGGTCCTTGCCCGCTTGAGGCAGGACGTAAGGGCCGCCGTCGCGTGCGGACAGCGGCAGGACTCGCACGCCTTCCGGTGCCTCGCCCGCGTCGATCCATGTCGCATAGCCGATGCCGCGAGGGTCCGCCGCGACGGCGGCGAGGATCGCCTTGCCGCTCGGCATCGCCTGGTAGCGGGCGTTGAAGGGAAGCCCGTCCAGCTTCGAGGCGCGCATGGCCGAGCCGAACCCGCCATCGTCGCGCGCACCGTAGACGTGGATCGCGCCAGCCGCGGCGCCCAGATTCGACCAGTCGGCAATGTCGCCGCCCGGTGCTCCGGCCGCGAAGACGCGCTTCACTTGCGCCATCGATAGTCCGGCAAGCGGGTTGTTCGCGTTGACGTAGATCGCGGGCGGCGTCTTGCCGTTCGCGCGGGGACCGTGGCTGGCATAGGCGATGCGGATGCGCACCGGATCGTAGCCCTTCACCTGCCGGAAGCCGTCGAGGTCGTTCTCCCACAGCTCACGGCCCATCGGCGCGAAGATCGTGGTTCCGGCCGTCAGCGCAGGCATCGCGGTGGAGGAGCCGCGCAAGTCGGCGGTGAAGCGCACCTTGGGCGCGTGACGCGCATAGGCGGCGAGCATGTCGGGCATGATCGTCGTCAGCGTATCGCTGCCGATGATCGACAGGCTGCCGTCCGGGGCGACGTAGCCCGCCTCACGCCGCGGGATCGTGATCCCGTGCAGCCTTGCGATCCGTTCCCGCGCATCGGTCAGCGCGGCGGCATCGAGCGGCTTGTAGATCGACAGCGCCGCCTTCAGGCGCGCCTGTCCGTCGTCCGAGAACAGCGCCTGCAGCACCGGCTTCACCCGTTCGTCGATGGCGCCGTCCTTGTCGCAGCGCACATAGAGGTAGAGCCCCTGCATCACCGGCACCGCCAGCGGCAGGCCGCCGGAAAAGCGGCGCACGGCGGCGCGCTCGATCACGGTCATCTCGCGTGGGATCACGGCGAGCGCGATGGTGCCTTGCGTCAGCAGCGGCATCGCTCCGGCCGGGCCGACGATGCGGGGGGACAGGCCGCTGGCTGCCGCTGCGACGGCATCCGTTTCCCGGCCACCGCCAATGGCAAGGCCACCGTCCGCCAGCACGTAGCGCGCCAGCAGCGGCTGCGCCTCGGGGATCGGCCCGCTGTCCTGCGCCGATGCGGAGCCCGCGAGCAGGGCGGCTGCCAGCGCGAAGCCAAGCGCGCGCCTCACTTCTTCACCTTGCACACTTTCGCGCCCGCGCGCGCCCATATGATCGCGGCGTCGAACAGCTTGCGGCCGGTATCGGTCATGCGGGTGAAGCTGTTGTTCTCCATGCCGATGAACACCCGGCGCGCGGGCGCGAGGTGGTCGTGGTCCATCGTCGCGCCCGCCTCGTAGCCGAACAGTGTCGCCTTGTCCGGTTCGCCCGGCCAGGTCATGATGACGTCGGCGCCGAGCCCGGGCTTGCCCCAGCCTGCGGGCGTGCGCGCCTCGGTCCAGGTGCCAAGGCCCGCCGGGATGCCCGCCGCCATCGGATGCGGTGCGCGCACCAGCCAGAAGTAGTGGCCGGTCTCCAGTTCGCCGAAGTCGGTGTCGCGGCGCAGGCCGGTCATCCACAAGTCGTCGAGAAGGTCGTTCTCCCAGGTCACCAGCGGCACGCTCATGTCGCGCCAGCGCGCGATCATGGGGCGGTTGGCGGTGAACTGGTTGGAGCGCACCGTCGAGGACATGACGACAAGGTCGAACCCGCAAGGGTCCGGCGCGCCGTCCAGCCCCTCGCTGGTGGTGACGGCATAGCCCATCGCCTCCAGTCGCGCCTTGACCGCCGGGTCGGCCGAACCGCCGGGGGGATCGGCGCGCATCAGGAACAGCACCTTGCCGGCATCCGCCGCCAAGGCCGGGGCGGGAGCCGTGCCGATGGCCAGCGCCAGCAGCGCGGCGGCGAATGCCTTGGTCATCCTCAGAACCCTCCGCTCAGGCCGACGAGGAAGCTGCGGCCCTCGCCCGGCGTGATCTGCGCGCGGGAGACGGTGCTGGCGATGTAGTACTCGTTGGTGATGTTCTTGACGTTCACCGTCAGGCGCACCTTGTCGGCCAGCTTGTACCACAGGCTGCTGTCGAAGCGGGTGTAGCCGCCAACCGAGAAGGTGTTCTCCAGATTGCCCATGCGGTTGCTCGCCGCAACCACGCCGCCGCCGAGGCCGAAGCGGCTCAGCGGGCCGTCCACCGGCTCCAGCGTCACCCACAGGCTGCCGCTCCACTTGGGCACGCCGATCAGCTTGTTGCCCTTTGCGTAGTCGGTGGAGGAGCGCACGGTGGCGTCGGTATAGGCGCCGTTGGCGATGACCTTGACACTTGGCGTGATCGCGCCGGACATGTCGAACTCGACACCCTGCGAGCGCTGGACGCCCGCGTTGATGTTGTAGCCGACGTTGTTGGGGTCCTGCTGCGTCACGTTCTCACGCGTCAGCTGGTAGATCGACAGCGTGGAGGCAAGGCGGCCGCCGAACAGTTCAGCCTTGATGCCGGCCTCGTACTGCTTGCCCTTTTCCGGATCGATCGGCTTGCCGTCGATGGTCGGCTCGGGCTTGGACTGGAACGAGCGGGTGAAGTCGGCGAACAGCGAGACGTTCGGCACCGGCTTGAACACCACGCCCACGCGCGGCGACCATGCCTTGTCGTCCGAGGCATACTGGGTGGAGCCGTGGTCCGACTGCTGGGCATGGTCGTAGCGCACGCCGGCAAGCAGGTTGACATGCTCGCCGATGTCGATCTGGTCCTGCAGGTAGCCGGACAGCGACTTGGACTTCACCTCGCGGTCGGCGGCAAGGACGAACGTGCCCGGCTGCGCGCCGTATTCGGGGTTGTCGATGTCGATGCGGGCCAGTGTGGCGCGCGCGAAGGTACGGAAGCGGTAGGACTTCACATACTCGCCGCCGAACACGACCGTGTGCCCGATCCCTCCGGTGGAGAAGCGCGCGACCATGTCGGCCTGCGCATCGTAGTTGTGATTGTTCTCGTGCTGCTCGACGGCGGTGCGGGTGACGGTGCGCGCGCCGGTTATGGCATTGACGGCGACGGACGTGCCGTAATTGATGCCGAACAGGTCGAGCTTGCCCTCGTCGTAATGGCCGATCTGGCGGACCGTCAGCCAGTCGGCCAGTTCATGCTCGATGCGGTAGTTGAACTCGTAGCGGCTGGATTCGGTGGTCGCCCAGGCTTCGCCCAGGAACCGCTCGCGCGGGAGGTTGACGACGAGATCGCCGTCGGCGTCGGTGGTGGCGACGATGCCGCGATCGGTCTGGTTCTTCTGGTGCGCATACGTCAGGCTGGCGATGACGCGGGTGCGGTCGGTCGGCTGCCACAGCACCGAGCCGGACAGAAACTGGCGGCGATAGGGCTGGAACACGTCGCGGAAGGTGTCGCCGGTCTGCGCGGCGGCGATGAAGCGCACGGCCAGCGTCTTGGCGGCATCAACCGGACCGGTCACGTCCACCTGCCCGCGCATGAAGTCGTTGCTGCCGCCCTGCACGGAGAAGTTCATTCCCCGCTCGAAGCGCGGCTGCTTGGTGACGATGTTGATCAGGCCGCCCGGATCGCCGCGCCCGTAGAGCACAGAGGCCGGACCCTTGAGCACTTCGATGCGCTCCACGTTGGCAAGGTCGCGGTAGCTGTCGTTGGTCTCGATCGCCGGGCTGAGCATGATCGAATCGATGGCGTAGTACGAAGAGCGGAAGCCGCGGATGGTGAAGCTCTCCGACCGGTTACCCGCGTCGGTGCCCGCCTGGATGCCGCTGACGTTGCGCAGCGCGCTGGTGAGGTCGAGGATCTGCTGATCGTCGATGACGTCGCGCGGCACGAACTGGATCGACTGCGGCACGTCCATGATGCTGGTGCCGGTGCGCGTGGCGGTGGTCAACTGGTCGACCTTGTAATCCTTGCTGCGCGCGCCGAGCACGGTGATTTCCGAGGAACTGACGTCCTGCGGCGCACCGTCGGCGGCGGCCTCGTCGGCGAAAGCGGGCGCGGCGATGGTTGTCAGAACAAGGGCAAGCGTGCTCGTTCCTGCCCGCAGGCAAGAGGGATGAAGGTACATTTGTATGGTGCTCCCCGAGGGTGATCTCGATTGTGCACCGCACATATTGCTACTGCGAATTCATTGCAATAGTTAAAAGCGACATTGTTCAGGTTGCCTTCAGGCCCGGAAATCCGCCGGTGTGGGCTGCAGGCGTAGCCTCGATGGTTCCGGGGGAGTCGGGTCCCGGCCCGAACTGTTGCGTGCCGAATCTATCTTGCGGGCAAGGCTGCAAACCGGTTTCCCGACAGCGCTGACAAGGCTAGAGGTGCGGCCCCGCATCCGGTGGGTGCACGACCGAGAACAGGAGAGTCCGTTGAACGTTTCCGTCCGCAAGCCCTTGCGTGTGGCGATCCTGGGTGCCGGAATGATCGGCGAGATTCACCGCCGCGCGGCGCTGCTGGCTGGTGTCGAACTGGTCGGCGTCATGGCGTCCTCTCGCGCACGGTCCGCGGAAGCGGCGGCGCAGTGGGGCACGCTGGCCATCGGCTCGCTGGAGGAACTGGCGGGGCTCGGCCTCGATGTCGTCCACGTCTGCAGCCCCAACAGCCTGCACGCAGCCCATGTCGAGGCGGCGTTGGCGGCCGGTGCCCACGTGATCTGCGAAAAGCCGCTCGCCGTCGGCACCGACGAGGCGCTGCATCTTCACACCCTCGCGGCCGAAGCGGGCAGGATCGCCACCGTGCCCTTCGTCTACCGTTTCCATCCGCTGGTGCGCGAAATCCGCGCGCGGCGCGAGGCGGGCGAGTTCGGCGCGTGGCAATTGCTGCACGGCAGCTATCTGCAGGACTGGCTTCTCTCGCCGAACGCGACCAGCTGGCGTGTGGATGCATCGAAGGGTGGGCGCAGCCGGGCCTTCGCCGACATCGGCTCGCACTGGTGCGACCTCATGGAATTCGTGACCGGCGAGCGCATCGCCTCGGTTATGGCGGCGATGACGATCACCGTGCCGGAGCGTCCCGCAGTGTCGCAGGCCAGCTTCTCGGGCGGGGCGGCCACCGGGCCGCTGGTGAAGGTCGATACCGAGGACGCCGCGACCATCCTGTTCCGCACGGCTTCGGGCGTGCTGGGCAGCGCCGTGATCTCGCAGGTCTCGGCGGGCCGCAAGAACCGGCTGTGGTTCGAGTTCGACGGCGCGCACAAGTCCGCCGTCTTCGATCAGGAGAACCCCGAGACGGTCTGGCTCGGCACCGAGGATTCGGCCGAAACACTGTTCCGCAGTCCGGGCGCAGGTGCGGCCGATGCGCGCCGTCTTTCCAGCCTGCCGCCGGGCCATGCGCAGGGTTATGCCCAGTGCTTCGAGAACTTCGTTGCGGACACGTACGCTGCCGTGCGCGGGGAGGCACCTGCCGGTCTGCCGACGTTCGCCGACGGTCTGCGCTCGGCACGGATCATCGATGCGGTGATTCAGTCGGCGGACACCAATGCCTGGGTCGACGTGCCAGTCTGAGGCGGGATGGCCGCCTGAGAAGAGTGGCCTGCCGCTATTCGGCAGGCCATCCCCGTACCGTCAGGACTCGGCCTTCTCCGCGTTCCACTGCGCGAAGGTGGGGCGGGTCATCTGGAACAAGTCCGTGGTGCGCGCATACCAGCCCGCGCCGTGAACGCGCGCGACGAGGTTCATCGCCAGCGTATCGACATGCAGCTTCTCGGCATCGATGAAGGCGTCGTCGATATGGAAGCGCAACACTTCGCCCAGCGCGATGGTGGTCTTCTCCGTCTCGACCGTCTCGTAGAGACGGCACTCCATCGCCACCGGCGCGGTCGCGATGCGCGGGGCGCCGATCACGCTGGAGGGCAGGGTCGGGATACCCGCTGCCGCCAGTTCGTCGAATTCGGGCGGGCCATCGATGCAAGTGAAGTTCATCGCCGCACTGTCGGCCTCGGAGACGAGGTTCACCACGAACTCCCCGGTTTCGAGGATGTTGGCGGCGCTGTCCTTGTGCGTGCCGTCGGGGCGGCGCATCATGCCCAGCACGATCAGCGGCGGCTCGGCGCTCATCATGTTGAAGAAGCTGTAGGGCGCGGCATTGCGCAGCCCCGCGCCCGACACCGTCGTCACCCACGCGATCGGGCGCGGGGTGATGCTGGAGCCCATCAGCTTGTAGCGATCGGGGCCCGGTACTTTTGAAAAATCGAATTCCACTTGGCTATTCCCCCGAACGGGTGACCGCGCGGCGCGGTGCGACGTTGACCTTCAGTTCGAACACATCGGGCCGTGCGTAGTGGCCGACGACGTCGAAGTCGTACTTGCCGCGCACCACCTGCGCCGGTTCGATATCGGCATAGAGGATCGTTTCGGCCGAATAGTCCGGTCCCGCAAGCACCGTGCCCAGCGGATCCACGATCATCGAGCCGCCGCGCAGCAGCACCGTCTCGGGATCGTCGCCCAGCGCGCAGTCGTAGTCGGCCGGATAGGCGCCGCGCGTCACATGCTGGCAGGCGGAAAGCACGAAGCAGCGGCCCTCCAGCGCGATGTGCTGCATGGTCGAAGGCCAGGCGTCGCGGTCGTCGGCGGTGGGGGCGCAGTAGATGGAGATGCCCTGATCGTACATCGCCATGCGCATCATCGGCATGTAGTTTTCCCAGCAGATCACCGCGCCGACCTTGCCGAAGGGCGTGTCGAAGACCGGCAGCGTGGAGCCGTCGCCGAAGCCCCAGATCAGGCGTTCCGCACCGGTCGGCATCAGCTTGCGGTGCTTGCCGACGAGGCCCTTGTCGCCGTCGAAGAACAGCGCGGTGCAGTAGACGGTGCCGCCGTCGCGCTCGATCACGCCGATGACGACGAAGGCGCCGGTCTCGGCGGTGGCCTCGGAGAGTACCTCCACTTCGGGGCCGTTCAGGTCGATCGCGGCTTCGTGATAGGCGCGGAAGTCCTCGCGTCCCTGCGGCTTGCGCATGCCGACCGGCGTGCCGAACGAGGCGCCCTTGGGATAGCCGCCGAGGAACGCCTCGGGAAACACCATCAAGGCCGCGCCGCCTGCGGCTGCCTTGCGGATCAGGCCAGCGGCCTTTTCGGCGGCGGCGAGAGAATCGGTCGGGATCGATGCGGCCTGGATGACAGCGGCCTTGAAGGGGGCTGCCTTAAACGATGCGGACATGCGGCGCTCCTTTGGAAAAGCACAGGGAATCTGCGGTTCACATAAGGGACAATAGTTGCATTTGACACTTTATTCAAATTATTTTAGGTCTGTAATATCTCGCAGATGGAGGCACCCATGGCCGATCAGAGCTACGACCAGTACCGTGAGGAAATGATCGGCCGCGCGAACGTGGCGGACACCCCCGAACTGGTGGCCTATTACGAGCGCCTGAAGCAGCTGGGCACCGGCGCGCTGTGGACCGTGGCGAACAAGATCGAACCGTGGGAGCCGATCTCCACCTCGGTGCCGTATCTGTGGCGCTACAAGGACCTGCGCGACGACGTGATGAAGGCGCTCGACCTCGTCACGCCGGAGCAGGCGGGGCGCCGCGTCGTCTATCTGGAGAACCCGGGCCGTGCCGACGTGGTCGCCGCCGTGGGCTGGCTCTACTCGGGCCTGCAGGTGATGGGGCCGGGCGAACTCGCCTCCAGCCACCGCCATTCCGCCTCTGCGCTGCGCTTCATCATGGAGGGCGAGGGCGCCTTCACCAATGTCGACGGGCACAAGATGACGCTGGGCGCTAACGACTTCGTGCTGACGCCCAACGGCACCTGGCACGAACATGGCGTCGCCGAGGGCGGCACTCCGTGCATCTGGCAGGACGGTCTCGACATTCCGCTGATGAACGCGCTGGAAGCCAACTTCTACGAGGTTCATCCCGATCTGCAGCAGGCGGTCTCCTACCCGGTCGACGATTCCACCGCGACCTGGGCGGGCACCGGCCTGCGCCCGGCGGGTATGGCGTGGTCCAAGCCCTATTCGCCGCTGTTCAAATACGAATGGGCGCCCACCTACGAGGCGCTGACGAAATACGCACGAGTAACCGACGGGTCGCCCTTCGACGGTGTGATGATGGAATACGTCAATCCGCATACCGGCGGTCCGGTGATGCAGACGATCGGCGCGTCCATGCAGCTGCTGCGCCCTGGCGAACGGACGAAGGCCCACCGCCAGACCGGCAGCTTCGTCTACCAGTGCGCCAAGGGGAAGGGCTGGTCGATCATCAACGGCCAGCGCTTCGACTGGCAGGAGCGCGACATCTTCGTCGTGCCCGCCTGGATGTACCACGAACACGCCAATGCCTCCGACACCGAGGATGCGTGCCTGTTCACCTTCAACGACCTGCCCGTGATGCGCGCGCTCGGTCTCTACCGCGAGGAAGCGCTGGCGGAAAACGGCGGTCACCAGCCGATCCTGACCTGATTTTCAACTCAACACGATAACCTTCGGGGGAATAGCCCAATGCGTCTCGTTACTTACCGTGCCAATGTCGAAGCCGAAGCCCGGCTCGGCGCCCTCGTCTCCGGCTTCGGCGGCGATCTCGTGCTCGACCTCGAACTGTTCGGCGAGGAAATGGGCGTTCCCTTCCCCGCGACGATGCTCGAGTTCATCGACCTCGGCCCGCAGGCGGTCCTGATCGCCAGCAAGCTGATCGAGCAGGCCGAGGGCCTGTTCCCGCTCGGCACCGCGATCCCCTTCGCCAACGTGATCCTGCTCGCGCCGATCCCGCGCCCGCGCAAGAACATCTTCGGCATCGGCCTCAACTACACCGAGCACGTCGCCGAGAGCGCCAAGTCGCTCGACACCTCGCCCGAACTGCCGCGCCAGCCGGTGATCTTCTCCAAGCCGCCGACCTCGGTGATCGCGCCGGGCGAGCCGATCCGCCATAACGGCGAGATCACCCAGCAGCTCGACTGGGAAGTCGAACTCGCCGCGATCATCGGCACCCGCGCCAAGGGCGTCGCCCGTGAGGACGCGCTGAACTACGTGTTCGGCTATACCGTCTGCATCGACATGAGCGCGCGCGACTGCCGCCGTGCCGGCCAGTGGATCTACTCCAAGGGCCAGGACACTTTCGCGCCGATGGGGCCGGTCGTGGTCACCGCCGACGAGCTGGGCGATCCGCAGACCCTCGACCTCTCGCTCACCGTCAACGGCGTGACCAAGCAGTCGAGCAACACCGCCTTCATGCTGTTCAAGGTCGACGAACTGGTCGCCGACATCTCGAAAGGCATCACGCTGGAGCCGGGCGACATCATCGCCACCGGCACCCCGGCGGGCGTCGGCGCAGGCATGGACCCGCAGGAGTGGGTCTGGCCGGGCGACGTGATCACAGCGACCGTCGAGAAGATCGGCTCGCTGACCCACTCGGTCATCAAGGCCTGATTTTAAGAACTTCCCGAAAGGGGAGAACATCCTCCCTGACTTTCAAGCGGGGGCCTTTTCGAAGGCCCCCGTTTTTTCATGGCAGTCCGTCGTCGCGAACGCAGCGATCCGGAGCGTAAGCGTCCTCAGCTATATCCACGTCATCCCCGCGAAAGCGGGGGCCCAGCTGATGCCAGTGCAACAGGAACCGTCAGGAGATGGGTTCCCGCCTTCGCGGGAATGGGTGGGAAATGGACGTTGTCCCACCCACCCCGCTCATGCTGAGCTTGTCGAAGCATGGGGAACCTCGCGCCCCGCCTCCGGGCCTTCGACAGGCTCAGGCTGAGCGGGGTGGGGAGGTCTGATTGGGGTGGTTAGCTGCCGGGGCGCATGACGATGTCAGACTGATGTTTCATCATCAGCATCAACATCAAAGTCGATAGTGCGAAGCCGATGAAAGCGAGCAACGCAAAGTGCTGACCTTGATTTCCGGTAACGATGAAGGCCAACATTTCCAAAGCGATTAGCCGATTGATGATGAGCAACCGGAGATCGCCGTAGCTGCGGGAAAACAAGCGCTCACGCCACGACATGTCACGCCACTGCGCCTTGGACCGCTGATTAAAGGTGTCAACCGCTTGACGTGTTGCTCTATCAAAAAGGGCGACCAAGAACATAACCGCCGCCAAAGCACCCAACAACGCCGTGAGGGGCAAAGCGATGGGCGCAAATGTCAGCGGAGCAATCGCGATGAGCCCGGCAACAACCGCTGCCATCCAAGACCCGAGCAAGGCAGGCCAGAAGAACGAATCTGTTGAACGGGAGATCATTGCGACCAGAATAGCGTTGCAGTTGTCACCTGCCTAGG
>NZ_JABXWS010000142.1:0-1246 GCF_015594425.1 Novosphingobium sp. HR1a | reverse complement strand
GCCGGTGGGTTCAACGGGTGGCGGCAACACTTTAATCTTTTGCGGAAGATGGAGTGTCGCGATGAAGCAGCGTCGTCGGATCTATTACACGGCCAGTCAGCGAGCAGAGATATGGGATCGCTGGCAGCGCGGGGAGTCGATGAGTTCGATCGGACGAAGGTTTGATCGAGAATCATCTTCGGTATTTTCGGTGATTTCGCCGACCGGCGGTATCCGGCCCGCCGATCGCAAGCGGAGCATCCGTGCACTGAGCCTTGCCGAGCGCGAGGAGATTTCGCGGGGCCTGAGCGTCAGTGAACCCTTGCGTGCGATAGGCACGGCGACTGGGCCGCTCGCCCTCGACGATCAGTCGCGAAGTCAGGCGCAATGGCGGCCCTGCACGGTATCGCGCTACTGCGTCCGATCAGGCGGCATGGGACCGTGCCTTGCGGCCCAAGCCCTGCAAGCTGGCTTGCTCGCCGCCACCGGCACGGGCAGTATCGGCCAAGCTGCGCCGCAAATGGTCACCGGAACAGATCGCGGGGTGGCTCAGGCGCAGCTTTCCCGAGGAGCCGCACAGGCAGGTGTCGCACGAGACCATCTACAGAAGCCTGTACATACAGGCGCGCGGAGTTCTGAAGAAGGAACTGCTGGAGCATCTGCGCGCCCGGCGCACGATCCGCAGGTCCCGGCACGCCAGCCTCAAGCGTAACGGACATGGCCAGATCAAGGATGCCGTCTCGATCAGCGAACGCCCCGCCTCTGTCGAGGACCGCGCCATTCCCGGTCACTGGGAAGGCGATCTGATCGGAGGCACGAAGAACAGCTACATCGCGACGCTGGTCGAACGGCATTCGCGCTATGTGATGCTGGTCAAGGTCGCCAACAAGGACACAAGGAGCGTCGTGTCGGCGCTGATCAGGCAGACGCAGCGCCTGCCGCGCGAACTCTACAAGTCACTTACCTGGGATCGCGGTAAGGAACTGGCCGATCATCCCCGCCTCACGCTGGCTAGCGATGTCGAAGTCTATTTCTGCGACCCGCAGTCGCCCTGGCAACGCGGCTCCAACGAAAACACCAATCGCCTGCTGCGACAGTATTTTCCCAGAGGAACAGATCTGTCGCTATACAGCCAGGCCAAACTGAGCGCTGTCGCCCGGCAACTCAACGAACGACCAAGGAAAACGCTCGAATACCAAACACCCGCCGAGCGTTTCCAAGCTTGTGTTGCCGCCACCCGTTGAACCCACCACCCTTTGCGGACATT
>NZ_JABXWS010000062.1:0-76766 GCF_015594425.1 Novosphingobium sp. HR1a | reverse complement strand
GGTAGCTTACTGCCGCAAGGCGTTGTGCAGCCATTCAAGCCGGACGCCTCGAACCGCTGGCGCCTAGCGGCTTGAGGTGATTCACTGCCTTTGC
Source organism: Novosphingobium sp. HR1a (assembly GCF_015594425.1). Taxonomy (NCBI): domain Bacteria; kingdom Pseudomonadati; phylum Pseudomonadota; class Alphaproteobacteria; order Sphingomonadales; family Sphingomonadaceae; genus Novosphingobium; species Novosphingobium sp. HR1a. The sequence continues at coordinate 76,672 of NZ_JABXWS010000062.1, read as the reverse complement.
ACGAGGGTGGAGGCGATGATGGCGGGACAGCCGAGTTTCTTCGATCTTTCGGACCGATACGAGGCGTTGAGCGCGGCAGGTGATCGGCTTGAACGGCTTGCGACTGTCGTCGACTTCGAGGCTTTCCGCGGCCCGTTGGTAGCAGCGTTGCGGCGAAGTGTCCGCGGCAAGGGTGGCAGGCCGCCGTTTGATCCGGTCCTCATGTTCAAGATCCTCGCTGCAGGCGCTCTACTCGATGTCTGACGAGGCCACCGAGTTCCAGATGGCGGGCGCGGTCTTCCTGACCGACGAAGGGAAGGGCTGGCCCGCCTTCGCCTTCTGCAAGTGGAGCCTGTCGCGCGTGAGAAACGATACGATCGGATCACGCTCTGGACACACACCGTTCTGGAAGCAGTTCGCCGTATCTATGCGCGCAATGGCTTCTAGGGTGTCGAAACCAATCACGAGTTCGGCGAACCGGTTCGAGGCGAGACCTGGTTTTTGATGCTTATGGCATAAGCGCCATCGCTCCGGTATCGCGATGCATCGCTGCGTCCTGCACTCCGAGCGTTATGGACGCGCGAACAAGATCGGGTACCGAGCGCAACTGCATCTTGCGCATCAGGCTGGCGCGGTGAAGTTTGACGGTGATCTCGCTGATATCGAGTTCCCATGCGATCTGCTTGTTCATGAGGCCGCGAACGACACCTTCCATCACTTGACGTTCGCGGCGGGTGAGCGTGTCGAAGCGGCGCACGATGATGCCGCGCCGCTGTGCGGCCGAGCGGCGCTCGATGTCGATATCGAGGGCATGTTCGACGGCGCCCAGCATGTCGCGTTCGTCGAACGGGCGCGGCAGGAAGTCCACGGCCCCGGCCTTTATCGCACGAACGGAGAGCGGCACGTCGATTTCGTCGGTTACGAAGATCACCGGGATCGCATCCCCCCGTTGCTTGAGGCGCTCGATCAGTTCGATGCCGTCGATCGCGGGCAGACGCACATCGGCGACGATGCAACACGGCGCCTCAGGCAGCCGTGCATCGAGCAAGGCACCGGCCCAGGCGAATGTCTCGATCAGGTAACCCTCGTCGCGCAGCAGGGCATGCAACCGCGAACGGGCCTCTCCCTCGTTATCGACGATCAGGACCTTGCCCGGCCTTGCGCTTTCATCGGCGGGATTGCGCATCGGCTGGTTGATGGGATGGGTCATTTCACTACTCCTGCTGCCGGAGTCGGAAATGATCCAAAGTGCACACAACGGGCAATCCCCTCTTTCGGGGGGCTTTCCTCGGCAGGGGCGGCGGGGCTAAACGCAGGCCATGGAAGACAGCGATTTTCAGGCCCCCATCCGCATCGCCGTGGTCGACGACCACCCGCTGCTGCGCGACGGCATCGTCGCCGTCTTCGCGACCCAGCCCGATCTGGAACTGATCGCGGTGGGTGAGGACGGCGAGGCGGCGGTCCACATCTATCGCGAGGCGCGCCCCGACATCCTGCTGCTCGACCTGCAGATGCCCAATGTCGACGGGGTGGAGGCGATGACGCGCATCCTCGCCGAATTTCCCGAGGCGCGCATCCTGGTGCTCACGACCTATTCGGGCGATGGCCGCGCGACGCAGGCGATCAAGGCGGGGGCCTCCGGCTACCTGCTCAAGAACAGCCTGAGGACCGAACTGCTCGACGCGATCCGCTCGGTCCATCGGGGCGGCACGCACTTCGATCGCCAGGTGTTTGGCGCCGCCGACCGCGAGGCGAAGCGCCTGACCGCACGCGAGAGCGACGTACTGGAACTGGCGGCGGCGGGCAATTCCAACAAGCAGATCGCGGCGCGGCTGTCACTGTCCGAGGACACGGTGAAAGGCTATATGAAGGCGATCTTCGCGCGGCTCGGCGCGATGGACCGCACGCATGCGGTGGCGATCGCCGTGCGCAACGGGTTGATCGAGCTTTAGATTCTTCCGCTTTTCATCATTGGATTCGCCTCCTTTCGTCATTGCGAGCGTAGCGAAGCAATCCAGGGCCGCGCAAACCGCCCTGGATTGCTTCGCTACGCTCGCAATGACGAAAGAGGTGAGAAGAGGAGAGCTTACCGATACGCGATCTTCGCGGGCAGGCTCAGCCGGATCGAGGTGCCCTGTCCCGCCGCATTGGCGATCGCGAAGGCACCGCCCAGCCGCTCGATCCGCTCGCGCATGCCGGTGAGGCCGAAGTGTCCCTCGCGCCCACCGGCCGCGCGCACGTCTTCGGGCAGGCCGACGCCGTCGTCCACCACCCGCAGCGAAAGCCGGTCGCGGCCGTGGTGGATCTCCACCCGCACCATGCTCGCCCGGGCATGCTTGACCGCGTTGGCCAGCGCCTCGCCCACCGCGAGTTCCAGCTCCTCGGCGACCGGAGCGCCGACCAGCCGCTCGGGGCCGTCGACCTTGACCTCCCACGGCAGGGTATCGCCCACCACGCGCGCGGCGCAGGCGCGCAGGGTTTCGGCGATGCACTTGGGCTCGGCATCCTCGCGCAGGCCCCGCACGCGCTCGCGGCCGTGGAGCAGGACGTCGTCGGCACGCTCCAGCGCTTCCTCGATGGCGGTGTGGGCAGGGGTGCCCGGCGTCGTCAGGTGCAGCACCGTCTGGAAGCGCAGCATCAGGCCCTGGAAGCCCTGAAGCAGTGTATCGTGCAAGTCCTGCGCGATGCGCTCGCGTTCGGCGACGCGTTCCTCGATGCGGTCGCGCAGAGACTGCATGGCGGCGCGCATGCGCCAGCGAAACAGCGCGTAGCCACCCAGCACCGCCGCCGCCAGCACCGCAAGGCGGAACCACGCAGTCTGCCAGAAATGCGGGGCGATCACGAAAGTGGCGGTCGCTTCCCGCTTCGCCCACGGCCCGTCGCCGGTGGCGGCGGTGACGTGGAAACGGTAGGTGCCCGGACCGAGCCCTGCGTAATCAACGCGGCGACGGCCCTGTGCCTCCACCCAGTTCTCGTCCATCCCGTCGAGCCGGTAGCGATAGCGGTTGTTCTCCGCATCGGCGAGGCCGAGGCCGACGTAGGACAGGCTGACGCGCGTGGTGCCCGCAGGCAGGTGCGTGTTTGCAAGCGGATAGGCATGGCCGTCCACTTCCAGCGCGGTCACCGCGATCGGCATGTCGGCCTTGAGCGGGGCGATGCGCGAGGGGGCCACCTGCACCACTCCGGTGCTGGTGACGAACCACAGGCGTCCCTGCGCATCGACGGCGGCGTCGTTGGCGGAATAGGATTCGGTGCGTGCGCGGATCACGCCGCTCTGGCCGAAGCGGGCGAGCGGGATCGGCGTGCCGGGCTTCGCGAAGGCGGCATCGAAGTCAGCCTCGGCCACGCGGATGATGCCGCCTGACGAGATCAGCCAGTAATGCCCGGCGACGCGCACGATGCCCATCACCCCTGCCAGCCACGGATACGTCCGCGCGCTCAGTTGCTGCGCGCGGCGGCCGTCGTAGCGGGCAAGGCCCGCCTCGCCGCCGATCCATGTCTCGCCGTCCATCTGCTTGAGCATGCGCACGAAGCCAACGCCGCCCTTGCTGCCTGCGCCGTCGCCTTCGGGCCAGATGGACGTGGTCTTGCCGTCATGGACGCGGGCGAGCAGGCGCAGCGGCTGGTTGACGATGAAGGTATTGGGTCCCGGCGCGATGAAGGTCGTCGCGGGCGGCAGGCTCTCGTCCTTGGTCCAGCGGGTGCCGTCGAGCCGGAACATGCCGGAGGCCGATACCGATTCCCACAGCCGCCCCTGCGGATCGGAGGCACAGGCCTGGGCGAACTGGCGCTCATGCTCCAGCGGGCCGACGATCCGCGTCGGGGTGGCGCCGCGCACGAGATATTCGTTCTTGTACGTGAGCACATAGGCGCCGACGCCCGAAACCGAGCAGACCTCGGAAACCAGCCCCGAACGCAGGATCAGCTGCGCCTTGCCGTCGACGATGCGGTAGAGGCCCTCGTCCCCGCCGATGTAGAGAGAGCCGTCCGGGCCGGTGGCGATGCCGGTGCGCACTCCCTTGATCGCGGCGTAGCGCACGACCGGGGTGCGTACGAAGCGGTGCAGGCCGTCCGGCGCGCCGCCCCAGATGGTGCCCTCGCCGTCGCGCATCAGGGTGAACATGCCGACGGGGTAGGTGTGCGCCTGTTTCATGCTCAGCGCGCCGCGCGGCACCGTCGCGAGGCCCGAGGCATTGCCGGCGATCCACAGCAGGTCGTCGTCGTCGAACAGCATCTCGCGCCATCCGTCGCCGCCGTTCAGCGGCTCGCCGAAACCGACGCCGGTTTCCGTGAAACCCTTCGCGGTCAGGCGCTGGAGGCCGTCGCTCGAATAGAACCACATCGCGCCGGTGCGGTCCTCGCGGAAGGCGGGGCCGAGGTTCATGAGCGCTGGGACCATCTCCAGCTTGCGGCTGCCGGGGGCCAGACGGCGCAAGTCGGGATTGGAGGCGATCCAGATGGCGCCGTTGCTCTGGCGGTACATGCGCAGCAGCGGGCCGTCGACGTCGATCACGTCCCAGCGGCCGTTCATCCAATGGCGCAGCTGCGAGCCGAAGCCGCTCCAGGTGGAAACCCAGATCGAGCCGTCGGGCGCGGCGATGATGTCGGTGATGCGCCCGCGCGGCTTTTCCGGGTTGGCGCCGCGCAAGTGCCCGTCCTTGAGCCGGGCGATGCCGCCGAAGGCATAGCCCGCCCACAGGCTGCCGTCCGGCCCCGCGGCCAGCGCGGTGACCTGCCGGGCGCGGAAGTTGTCGAAGTCCTCGGGCTCGACGCGCAGGAAGTTCAGCCCGTCGAACCGGTAGAGCCCGTCGCCCGAGCCGAGCCACAGGAAGCCGTCGCGGGTGCGGGCGATGGCGCGGATATCGGGCGGGGCGCCGTCCGCCAGCGACCAGTAGCGGCTGGCGTAGCCGGGGATCTCGGTGGCAGGCGACGCGAGCAGTGCAGGCGCGCAGAGGCTCGCGCCGACGAGGGCGGCGATGGCGCGGAAAAGCGGGCGGGCGACACGGACGGGACGCATCGCCCGCGCATTACATGGCGCTGCGCGCGCGACAAGGTAACCTTTCGTTTGTCTTTCCAAGGTTCGGCATTGTTTCGCTGTGCTTGCAAAGACGCGGTGTCGTCAGGGACGATGCGGCACGGCGGAGGCCGGGTCGCGCAGGAACACCAGCGTCGCGCCCAGCACGATCGCGCCGGCCAGAGCCAGCGGCAGGGCCAGTCCGCCATGCATCAGCAGCAACGCGCCCACGGCGGCACCCGCGAAGATCGAGAGCACAGCGCCGATGCGACGCGCGAAGTTGGGCGTCTTGCCGCCCACATGATCCGCCGCGATGCCGGTGATGGTTAGGGTGAGCACGGTGGTCGTCAGGTCCGGCACCTTCAATTGGCGCACGGTCGCATTGCGCAGCCCCATCGCGAAGCCCGTGAGCGCGATCACGGCCATTACGGCCGCCTTCGGCGCCTGCGCGGCGACATCGACGTCGCGCGCGATCAGCGCCGCGATCCACAGCAGTGCGGCTTCGATCACCGCAGCCCACAGCAGCCAGCGGCCGAGCGCACGCTCGACATGCGCACGCGCGAGATGCCCGGCTCCCCATGCGCCGACCATGAAGGCGATCAGCGCCAGCACCGAGGGGATCACCTTGAACCCCGGCGTTCCCGCCGCCGCGAAGCCGAGGAACACGACATTGCCGGTCATGTTGGCGGTGAACACCTTGCCCAGTCCCAGCACCGAAGCTGCATCGACGAGGCCGGTGGTCGCGGACAGCAACAGCAGCAGGCACGGCAGCAGGGCGGATTTGCCGAGAGCGGAAACGGACGAAGCGGAAATAGGGGGCGGGGTAGACATGATGCGACCTCCTGAGTGATGCGGAAGGGTCTACCGGGCGAAGACCTGCTGGTTTATCCGAATAAATTGGTTCGTTACGTTCGAGGATCTGGAAAAGATCTCAGAACCGGAAATTGCTTTCGAGGCCCAGCATACGGATGGTCTTCGCGGTGCCGGTGTCGCGGATGAACGCGCCGGGCGCAAAGGCCGAGACCGACATCGACAGTTCCAATTCCGCCGTGGCCTGCCAGGCGAGGGTTGCCTCGACCTCCTTGCCGATGAAGCGGGCGCGGCTGTTCCCGGCCGCGCGGATCAGGTTGCCGGGGATGTCGTAGATGCCGTCGCTGCGCGACTGGCGCCAGTAGGCCGCAGCGGCCACTCCCGCCGAGACGATGGGGGTAAGCTGCAGGCCCAGTGCAGGGTGCAGGTTGACGATGTTGTAGGGGCCGACCGGCGAAAGTTCGCCGAAGTACTTGCCCTTGGGAAACAGCGCGTTGAACGTGCCGAGGCGATTGTCGCCGGGATGACGGTCGCCGCTGACCACGTTGGCGCGCAGCGTCAGGTCCGGCGAGAACGGCAGGTGCGGGAAGCCGCGCCCGAACTCCGAGCCCAAAGTCCAGGCCGAGATCGCGCCGCGGCGGGCGCCTTCGCCGAAGTGTCCGAACTGGTAAACGCCCTCGACGTTCCAGTGCCAGTCTCCGCGTACGGCGTGCCATCGCGCGCCGATGCTGTGACGCGTCTCACCGCCGCTGCGGTCTCCCCAATGGGCGGCGTCGTTGCGATAGCCGAGGTAGTAGAGATCCATCTCTGGCATCGCCGCATAGGCGCCCCACAAGGCCTTTTGCGAAAAGGTGCGGTCGTCGAAACTGCCTTTGCCCGGCTGGACCGGGCGCACGGCGAGCAGGCTGACTTTCGCGCTGCCGACCGCCACGTTGGCGCGCAAGCCGTCGAATGCGAGGGTGACGTTGGGGCCATAGCGAGTGCCGACCAGGCGCTCGCTGCCCAGCGACAGCATCTGTCGCCCGGCGCGCAGGGTGACGGGGCCGAGGTCGGCCTCGGCAAAGCCCTGCATCAGGTCCAGGCCAGTGCCGTCGGTCGGCCCGGGCGAGGGGGCGACGCTGATCGAGGTGGCGAAAACCGGCTGGACGAAGGCGCGCAGCTTGCCGACGTGCAGGTCGGCGTAAGGCAGGGCGCGCAGCCAGACATAGCCGTCGTTCGGCGCGGCGGCGCCGCCCCACAGGTTCTCGGCATAGTTCTCGTTACGGGCGCGAAGTTCGACGCCGGTAGAGAGCCAGGCCTCGCCACCTGCGATGTCGCCTAGCGGGATGTACTTGAACGGGCCGGTCCAATGGTGATCCCGCTTTTCGGCGCTTTCGAGGTCTGACCAGTCCTCGTCGTAGCGGGTCACGGTGAGGGTCGGGGCTTCCCATGCCTCCTTCGGCGCGGCCAGGGCGGTGTGGGGAAGAAGCGTGGCGAAGGGGAGCAACCATTCCAGCCGCCGTCGTCCCGGACTTGATCCGGGGCCGCTGGCCTGGCGGCGCTCACCAGGATGCGCGCACCGCAAAGGCGCGCCTGAAGACAGCCACCGGTCCCGGGTCGAGCCCGGAACGACGCACTTACGCATCGCCCTGCCCCCTGCGCGCCAGCACCGCGACCAGCACGAAACCGCCGACGAGGCCCATGTGCTCGAAGAAGGCGTTCATCGCGGCGAAGCGCTCGGGGCCGTCGGGCATGACCCAGAAGGCGTTCGCCACCAGCGCGGCGAAGAACGTGAACACGCCCAGCATCCCCGCGCCCAGCCAGACGAGACGGCCCGAAAGGATCAGGAGCGGGCCGACCAGTTCGACCGCGATGGTCAGCGCGGCCCACAGCGCGGGCGGGGTCAGGCCGAAGTGGGCCTGCTCCGCCAGCGCGGCGGGCCAGTCGCCCAGCTTGTCGATGCCGCCTACCAGGTAAGCGCTCACCAATGCGAGCCGGGCGAAGAAGGCGGTGGGGGTGAAGTCCAGCACTACCCCGATGATGGAAGGCGTGCGGTTCATCGGGGGCAGGCTCGCCATGGCTTACGCTCCCTGATGGATTTCGGCGATATAGCCGCCGGGGAAGCGCACGATGGCGGTCTGGCGCTTGTTGACTTCGCTGGGCGCGACGAGGGTTTCGACGCCTGCCGTCGTGGCCTTAGCCAGCGTGGCGGCAAGATCGCTCACGGCGTAGCCGGTCATGTCGCGACCATAGGGCCAGGGCAGTTGCCCGTCGGAGACAAAGACCGTCATCTTGCCGTAGCCGCTCTCGATGGAAACGCGGCGGATGGTCTTGCCCGGCTCGCCGATCTCGGCGCCCGAGGCGGCCTTGTCGTCGGCGGTGATCCTGCCGTGGGCGTAGCCGGTCCAGCTCTTCACAAAGGCGTCGGCGGCCTCAGGCGTCAGGTAGACGCGGTTTTCGGGCACACTGCTAACCGGTGCGTAGTTGGGCTTGGCGGTGTGCCAGTAGATCTGCATGTTCACGCCGCCCGGCCACTGCACCACGGAATCGCGGCCGATCGGATCGGAGAAGGTGGCGATGCCGCGTACCGCGCCGTGCTTCACGGCAGAAGCCACCGCCGCGTCGATGTCGGTGACGAGGTAGCCGGTGCGCTCGTCGCCGAAGGGATAGGGTATCGGCGTCATGAAGCCGAACACCGAGACGGTTCCCGACGGGGTCAGCACCAGCTGCGATTTGGTGAGGCTCTTTGTGGGCGTCACCTGAAACTCGCCCTGCTTGCTGGTGGTGCCGCCGAAGGTCGCCGAGAAGCTGGAGACGAAGCTGTCGAACTGCTCCTGCGGCACGTAGACGTGGGTGGTGTCGTACTGCGGGCCAACCGAATAGTCGGCGGTTTCGGCGAAGGCTGGCGCGCTGCTGAGGACGGCGGCGGCGATCAGGAAGGTGAAGCGCTTCATCGGGGGCTCCTTGGAGGCGAGTTTCATCGTCGTCTGGAACCGGTGCGCCTGTGCTTCAGCGGCCGGTCCAGAACGGTTTAAGGCTTGATCGAACTCTCAACGATCCGAATAAAATCGTCCGGTCTGTTCGATATTCTGGAAAACTACGCTTCGGCTTAGACGGCCCAGCAGCCGCAGCCGAGCGATCCCCAGAACGTCTGGACATCGGCGGCGGGAACGTTGGCCCCGAGCGCAGCGGCATGGTCGTGGCCATGGACGCCGCAGCTGCTGGCGCAGCCGCAGGCCGAGGCCAGTTTCTGCTTCGCTTCAGGCGTCTGGTAATAGCCGCCGAAGGTGGCGACCGGCGACCAGTCCGGCATCGGGCGCGGCAGCTGCGGCGCGAGCGGGGCGAAGTCGCCGTCGCCGTGGACCACCTTGCCGCCCAGCATCGTCAGGATCGAGCGGATGTGGACGATCTCGTTGTCCGGCACCGCGAAGTAGTCGTCGGACAGCAGCGCGAGGTCGGCCAGCTGGCCCGCCTTGATCTGGCCCTTCTTGCCCACTTCGGTGGAGAACCATGTGTTCTCGTGCGTCCACATGCGCAGCGCCTTCTCGCGGCTGACGCGGTTGTCGCCGCGATACAGCGAAAGGCCGCCCACGGTGCGCCCTGTCACTAGCCAAGAGAGCGAAACCCACGGGTTGTAGCTGGCGACGCGGGTGGCGTCGGTGCCTGCGCCCACCGGGATGCCGGCGGCGATCATGCGGGCGATCGGCGGGGTGCGCTCGGCAGCCTTGGCGCCGTAGCGTTCGACGAAGTATTCGCCCTGATAGGCCATCCGGTGCTGCACGGCGATCCCGCCGCCGAGCGCCGCGATACGGTCGATATTGCGGTCGCTGATGGTTTCGGCGTGGTCGAAGAACCAGTTGATGCCCTGCAGCGGGATATCGGCGTTGACCTTCTCGTAGACGTCGAGCGCGCGGCCGATCGTCTCGTCATAGGTAGCGTGGAGGCGCCAGGGCCAGCGGTTTTCCGCCAGCAGGCGGATGACAGGTTCGAGGTCGCCTTCCATGCTTGGCGCCATGTCGGGGCGGGGCTGGCGGAAGTCCTCGAAGTCGGCGGCGGAATAGACGAGCATCTCGCCCGCGCCGTTGTGGCGATAGGTGTCGTCGCCCTGACCCGGCGTGACCTGCTTGGCCCACCCGGCGAAGTCGGCGAGTTCCTCCTTCGGCTTCTGGGTGAACAGGTTGTAGCTGATGCGGACGGTCAGCTGGTCGTCCTGATGCAACTTCTCGATGATGTCGTAGTCGTCGGGATAGTTCTGGAAGCCGCCGCCTGCGTCGATTACGCCGGTGACGCCCAGCGCGTTGACCTCGCGCATGAAGTGGCGGGTGGAATTGAGCTGGTATTCGGGCGGCAGCTTCGGCCCCTTGGCGAGCGTCGAATAGAGGATCGTCGCGTTGGGCTGGGCCAGCAGCAGGCCGGTGGGGTTGCCCTGGCTGTCGCGCACGATCTCGCCGCCCGGCGGGTTGGGCGTGTCCTTGGTGTAGCCCACCACGCGAAGGGCAGCGGCGTTGAGCAGCGCGCGGTCGTAGAGGTGGAGGATGAACACCGGCGTGTCAGGGGCGACGGCGTTGAGTTCCTGGATCGTGGGCAGGCGCTTTTCGGCGAACTGGTGCTCGGTGAAGCCGCCGACCACGCGCACCCACTGCGGGGCGGGGGTGTTGTCGACTTGCTTCTTGAGCATCGCCATCGCTTCGGACAGGCTGGTCACGCCGTCCCAGCGCAGCTCCATGTTGAAGTTGAGGCCGCCGCGGATGATGTGCATGTGGCTGTCGATCAGGCCGGGGATCAGGCGGTGCCCCTTGGCGTCGATCACAGTGGCTTCGGGCGCGGCGGCGCGCACTTCGGCCTCGCTGCCGACCGCGAGGAACTTGCCGTCGCGTAGAGCCACCGCTTCTGCCTGCGGGTTTTCACGGTCGAGGGTGGTCACCTTGGCGTTGATGATGATCGTGTCGGTCATTGTCTTGTCCTTGGTTCGACCCGCTCGGGCCGCGAGAGTTTGGGGCAGGAGCGACGCGGCGGCCGCTCCCAGAAACGTGTGGCGGCGCGAGATCATGCGTCGTGCTTATCGGCGTCGCCGGGCAGGCGGCCGAGGACGTGATCGCGGCACTCGGTCATGACGAACTGCGCGACGTTGTTTTTCGTCACGAACCGGCTCGCCAGCGGCACGATCTGCTCGCCGAGCAGGATTCCCAGCAGGCCGACCAGCGCGATCATCGGCGGCGCAGGCGAACGGACGCCGAGGAGACTGTAGACGACACCCACCAGCAACCCGGCGGCGATGGAGAGAAGGTAGGCTTTCATCGGAAGTCTCCTCGGACGTTTGTTCTTCGCTCCGGGTGTCCCTTGTTCCCGAGATGGCGTCTGTAGTTGGCCATCATGGAAAAAGCCGGAGCGAAGCCTGTTCGGATCAGCCCTGCACGAAGGCGAGCAGATCGGGGTTGATGGTGTCGGCGTTCACCGTGAGCATGCCGTGGGAGTAGCCCTCGTAGATCTTCAGCGTCGCGTTCGGCAGGATCTCGGCCTGCAGTACGCCCGCATTCTTGTACGGCACGACCTGGTCGTCATCGCCGTGCAGGACGAGGGTGGGGACGGTGATCGCGTTCAGGTCGTCGGTCTGGTCGGTCTCGGAGAAGGCCTTGATGCCGTCGTAATGGGCCTTGGCGCTGCCCATCATGCCCTGGCGCCACCAGTTGTCGATGACGGCTGGCTTCACGTCGGCGCCTTCGCGGTTGAAGCCATAGAACGGACCTGCAGCCACATCGCGGAAGAACTGCGCGCGATTGGCGGCAAGACCGGCGCGCAGGCCGTCGAACACCTCGATCGGCAACCCGCCCGGGTAGGCTTCGGTCTTGAGCATGATCGGCGGCACGGCGCTGACCAGCACGGCCTTGGCGACGCGGCCCTGCGGGATGCCGTAGCGCGCGACGTAGGCCGCCACTTCGCCGCCGCCGGTCGAGTGACCGATGTGGACGGCATTGCGAAGGTCGAGGTGTTCCATCACCGCGGCGGCGTCGGCGGCGTAGTGGTCCATGTCGTGCCCCTCGCTGACCTGCGCGGAGCGGCCGTGGCCACGGCGGTCATGGGCGACGACGCGGAAGCCCTTGGACAGGAAGTACAGCATCTGCGCATCCCAGTCGTCCGACGAGAGCGGCCAGCCGTGGTGGAAGACGATGGGCTGCGCGTCCTTCGCGCCCCAGTCCTTGTAGAAGATTTCGACGCCGTCAGTGGTGGTTACGTAGGCCATGATGCTGATCCTTCGGGTGAGAATTGGGCTTTGTACTGCGGGGGCTTCGACAAGCTCAGCCTGAGCGGGAACAGGACTGTACTATGAAACCGCTCAGGCTGAGCTTGTCGAAGCCCCCTCCTGAAGAGGGGGTGGAACTGGCGGCCCGATGAGGGTCGGGGGGTGATGAGCCGCCGGTTCCGAGCTTAAATCAGTGACCGCCTTCGGACGCGCCGAACATGGACTTGGCGTACTTGATGCCCAGGCCGTAAGCGCCGCCCCAGACCTTGGCGATGCCGGTGGTGCTGTCGTACGTCTCGGTACGCGCCCAGTCGCGCTGCAGTTCGAGCAGATACTGCAGCGAGGTCATCGGCACGGCGCCAAGCTGGATCATGCGCTGCACGGCGCGCTCATGCGCTTCTTCCGAGATGTCGCCGCAGGCGTCGGTGATGACGTAGGCTTCGAAGCCCTGCTCGATCGCCGATGCCACCGGGCCGACGATGCACACCGAGGTCCAGAGCCCCGCGAAGACGATGCGCTGCTTGCCGATGCGGTTGATCTCGCAGATCACCGCTTCGTCTTCCCAAGTGTTCATGCTGGTGCGGTCGAGCAGTTCCTGGCCGGGGAAGGCGTCGGTGATCTCGTCGAACATCGGGCCGGAGAAGCTCTTCTCGGCGACGGTGGTGAGGATGGTGGGGACGTTGAACGACTTTGCACCGCGCGAGATCAGCGCCGCGTTGTTGCGCAGCAGTTCGGGCGAGATCGACTTGGTCGCGAAGCTCATCTGCGACTGGAAATCGATCAGGACGAGCGCGTGGTTGTCGGGCGAGATCAGCGACTTGCCGGGGGTCGCAGTTGCGGTGAGCGTCATTGGTAGGTCCTCCTGTTGCTGGGCGTCCTTGCCCGTTGAGATGCATACTGGAGCGAGATGGTCGTTCCAGATAGGCGCATAAAATCGTTCCGAACTTTCGATTAAATCGAAAAGATCGAACCAGTGTTCGGGGTGTCGAGAGCTTGCGAGAGGCTTATGAGCCGAACCGCATGGCCGCGGAATCAACCGAAAGTATTACACCCGATCGAGGGGGGCACGCGGTTCGGCTCAGGCTGGCGACAGGCCCCGCCTTCGAAAGGGCCGGTCGCGGATGAGGTATCGTTAGGCGGCGTCGACGAGGACGAGTTCGCTGTCCTCGATCGCGGTCACGCGGATCACGTCGAGGTCGCGGATCGCCGCGCCGTCGCGGGCATTGACCTGCACGTCGTCGATCTTCACGGCGCCACTCGCCGGGACGAGATAGGCCTTGCGGTCGGCGCCGATCGGATACTCGGCCGTCTCACCGGCCTTCAGCGTCGCGGCGACGATGCGGGCGTCGGTGCGGATCGGCAGGGCGCCGCCGTCACCGTCGTAGCCCGAGGCGAGCGTTTCGAAGTGTCCGGCGCGGTCGCCCTTGGGGAAGGGACGGGCGCCCCAGCTGGGCTTTTCACCGTTGCGGGTGGGAAGGATCCATATCTGGAAGATCTTCGTGGTCACGTCCTCGAGGTTGTATTCGGAGTGACGCACGCCGGTGCCCGCGCTCATGACCTGAACGTCGCCCGCTTCGGTGCGGCCCTTGTTGCCTAGGCTGTCCTCGTGGGTGATTGCGCCTTCGCGGACATAGGTGATGATCTCCATGTCGCGGTGCGGGTGCGGCGGGAAGCCGGTCTTCGGCGCGATGGTGTCATCGTTCCACACGCGCAGGTTACCCCAGTGCATGCGGGCCGGATCGTGGTAGTCGGCGAAGGAGAAGTGATGCTTGGCGTCGAGCCAGCCGTGGTTGGCGCCGCCGAGGCTGTCGAAGGGACGAAGTTCGATCATCTTGGGTCTCCGGTGGAAGCTGCGGGTTGAGAGTGCCGCTTCGTTGAGCCCTTTGTATGGGTTGCGATCTTTTCCGTTCAGATAGATAAAACCAATCGGTCTTTTCGAGGAAATAGAAAAGTGAATAACCCAGGCACACCGACGCTCGATCAGTTGACGATCTTCCAGACGATCGTGGAGACCGGCAGTTTCGCAGGCGCCGGACGCAAGCTGAACCGTGCGGTCTCGGTCATCAGCTATGGCATCGCCAATCTGGAGGCGCAGCTCGGCGTGATGCTGTTCGAGCGCGAAGGCACCCGGCGGCCGAAACTGACGGAACAGGGACGCGCGGTGCTGGCCGAAGCGAAGGCGATCTCGCAGGGTGTGGACGGGCTGCGCGCCAAGGTGAAGGGCATGCTCGACGGGCTTGAGGCCGAGGTGAACCTGGCGCTCGACGTCATGCTGCCCGCCGACCGCGTCGGGCTGGTGCTGCGCGACTTCGCCGTGACATTCCCCACCGTCCAACTGCGCCTTCATGTCGAGGCGCTGGGCGCCATAACCGCGCTGGTGCTGGACAAGGAGGCGGTGGTCGGGCTGTCCGGTCCGCTATCGGCCGGTGTCGAGGGTATCGACAGCCGCTCGGCGGGCTCGGTGGCGATGGTGCCGGTGGCCGCGCCCGATCATCCGCTGGGCCGCATGATGAAGATCGAACCCGGCGCGGGGCGGGACTATACGCAGCTGGTGCTCTCCGACCGTTCGCGCTTCACCGAAGGGCAGGACTACTCGGTGTTCAGCCCAAAGACCTGGCGGCTTGCCGATCTCGGCGCCAAGCATGCGCTGCTGCGGCAGGGAATCGGCTGGGGGAACATGCCGATGCCGATGATCGAGGCGGATCTCTTCGCCGGAACGCTGGTACGACTGGCGATGCCGGACCATGTCGGGGGGACGTATCGCTTTTCCGGCATATGGCGGCGCGATACGCCTCCCGGTCCTGCGGCAAGCTGGCTTCTGGACCAGTTCGTCACACTCGGCCAGGATGATCGTGAAATGGAGGGAATGGGCGATGTCTGACGAATGGCATCGAGCGCATTCCGGGCGACTGATCCGCGCCTTCAGGCCGCGATCGCTTTGCGCCCGAGTCCGATGGTCAGCGCACCGAGCAGGATGCCGGCCACAAGGTGGCCGGCAAAGTCCATCGCCGACATCGCGATGGGATGGCAGAACGCCAGTAGCCCGAACGACAGGAACGCTATTCCCGTCCCCGCGAGCATCAGCGACCGCACCGGATTGAGCGACCGCGTTCGCCGCAGTGCCAGCACGGTGATAGCAATCATGGGAACTCCGGCTACCAGTACGAACGTGAAGCAATAGCTGCCGTGCCCCAGATGCCCGACGGGCTGGCTGGATATGCCGATGCTGTAGGCCGCCAGCGTCAGCCAGATGCCCAGGCACGCCATGATCCAGCCGCTCGTCCGCGCGGGGGCGCCAGGCACGCTGGCCGACAAGGCGGCTGTGAACGCGGCGATACCCAGGACAAGTGACAATACGATATTGGCGGCGGCGACCCCGGCAAGCGGACCGGCCCAATCCGTACCGGCGCGGTGGAGCATTTGGGTCGCTAGATAACCGATGCCTAGCGCGACCGGGCTCCAGGCGAGGGCCCGCCGCCACGCCGGAGCCACGCGGCGTACCGGCACGGCCTCGTCGCAAAGCGTATCGATCAGGGTGTCATGGTCAACCATGTGTCTGCTTTCCATGTTCGCGCAACCTGACGATCGCGCGGTGCAGCAAGGATTTTACGGCGGAAACGGAGAGCCGGCTTTCCTGCGCGGCGGCATCGAGCGACATCTCCTGCAGCTTCACCATCTCGATCATCTGCCGCTGGCGTTCGGGCAGCAAGTTCAGCATGCCCGCGAGTTCCCGTTCGGCGCCGATCGCTTCGAAGGCCGCCGCCGCGACGGGGTCGATGGCGCCGTCCAGGGTTTCTTCCCGATTGATCTCCCGGCCGCGGGATCGGCGCTGTCGGCGTAGCGCATCCACGGACCTTGCCGAGACGATGGCCGAAACCCAGGGCATCAGCGGCAGCGCGGGATCGTAAGTGTGACGCAGGCGATGAAGCGTCATCAGCACCTCCTGAACCACGTCCTCGGCCAGCACGTCATCGAAGATGCGCCGCCGCACCCGAACCCGGACGACCGGCACCAGCGCGCGCAGGACCAGCCGGTAGGCGCGCTGGTCGCCATCCTGCGCCCGCTGCATCAGGGCGGGCCATGCCTCCTCTCGCGGCGCATCCTCGAGCAGCAGTTCGTCCGTCACGCGGGTGCCACGCAGCCCCCGGCATGGTCGGTCGGGATCGCATTCATCGTCTCGTCAAACCTTCTTGCCGGAAGCCGTCCGCAGTGCATCGATGGCGGTCTTCGTGTCCAGAACTTGCGGCAGTATCACCGGATCGCCGCCCTTCGCCGGATAGACGAGGTAGAGCGGCAGCCCGGAACGACCGAGTTCCATCATAGCCTGCTCGATCCGCGCATCATAGTTGGTCGAGTCCGCCACCATGTAGGTCGCGCCGGTGTCGGCGATGGCGGACCTGAACGCGGCGGTGGACAGCACGGCCTTTTCGTTGACCTTGCAGGTCAGGCACCACTCGGCCGAGAAATCGACGAAGACTGCGTGACCTGACGCTTGTGCCTTCGCGACCGCTTCGGGTGACCAGGGCACCGGTCCGTCGGTCACCGGCGCTGCGGATGCCTGTGTCTGTACGGGTGCGGCAGGTGTTTGCAGGGCGCCTCCCGGCATGGCGAAAAGCGCACCGATCGCGGCCGCACCGACAACGGCGACGGTGTGCAGCGCACGCGCGGGACGGCCGGACATCGTGCGCCTTTGCGCCATGCCATAGATCCAGCAAGAGAACGCCAGCAGCAAGGCGCAACCGAGCATCAGCGCCAGCCCCGCGCTGCCCGTCTGCTGCGCCAGCACCCACAGCAGCCATGCGGCGGCGGCGAGCATCGGAAAGGCCAGCGCGTGCTTCAGCGTCGTCATCCAGGCACCGGGTTTCGGCAGACGCCGCGCCAGCGCCGGGCTGAAGGACAGCGCCGTGAACGGTGCCGCCACGCCCGCGCCCAGCGCCGCGAAGATGGCGAGCGCGGCCAGCGGCGGCTGGACGAGCGCAAAGCCGATGGCACCCGCCATGAACGGACCGGCGCAGGGCGTCGCCACGACCACGGCCAGCGCGCCGGTCAGCGCCGCGCCGAGCAGGCCGTCCTTCCCGTCCATCGTCTGGCCCATGCGCTGCAGGCCCAGACCGAACTCGAAGAGACCGGCAAGATTGAGCGCGGAGCCGAGCAGCACCAGCACCAGCAATGCGACCACGAGCGGTGACTGGAGCTGGAAGCCCCAGCCCACCGCCTGCCCGCCGGCACGCAAGGCAATCAACGTGCCGGCCAGCGCCAGCATCGCCAGCAGGGTTCCGCCGAGGAACGCCAGCCCTTCCCGTCGCATTTGTCGTGGGTCGCCGCCTTGCCGCGCAAGCCCGAACGCCTTGAGCGAGATGATCGGGAAGACGCAAGGCATCAGGTTCAGGATCAGCCCGCCCAGGAAGGCGGACAACAGGGCAACAAGCATGACGGGGCCTCTTGGCGACAGGAAGGATCGATCGTGGAGGAAAAGGTCAGCCGTGCTTCGCTTTCCACGCACGCACCGCGGCCATCGTCTTCTCGATGTGGGCCTGCGGGTTCATGTCCGTGTAGCTGAGCAGGATCGTGCCGTTGGGGGCGATCACGAACGAAGTGCGGTTGGAGATCGTCTGCTTGCCGCCCTGCATCGTTGCGTCGAACCTGGCGGCGACCTTGGCGTTCGGGTCGGCGGCGACGGCGAACTGGTTGCGGCATTCGGACTTCGAGAATTCGGCGACCCGCTCGACATTGCCTGCGGTCACGCCGATCACGCTGGCGCCCAGCTTCTTGAAATCGCCGGTGGCTTCGGCGAACAGGTGCGCCTCTACCGTGCAGCCGGAAGTGAAGGCGGCGGGGAAGAAGTAAAGCACGACCGGCCCCTTCTTCAGCGCCTTTGCCAGAGAGAGGTCGAAGGGCTTGCCGCCCAGCGCGGCGTGCAGCGTGAAGTCAGGGGCCTTGGCGCCTTGCGGCAGGGCGGCGAAGCTCTGGCTCGGCACGGCGGCCGCGAATAGTCCAACGGCCAGCGACAAGGCGAAATTCTTCCGGATTTTCATCGGCTCTGCTCCAACGGGTATCATGGGAAGGCGCTCCGATCGGGCGCCTTCCCATGGCTGTTCGCTGGAGCGCGGCAAAAAGTTGCGGTCCGAAAATCACTCGCCGCATTTTTCTGCCGCAGGGTGGATCCGGGAGACTTCGCTTGCGGATGGACTACTCGTCCCGGAGCGAATGCGGCTGGGCGCAATTCGTCGCAATATTAATTCCGTCATGCATCCCGCAGCGGCATCGGCCGTTAGAGCGGCATGGCCACCACGACCGACCGCTCGCCCTTGGTGGCCTGCCCCGCACCGCAGGCCGAGCGTCTCGCCGTTGTCCGCTGCCTTACCGAAACGCTGGCCGCGCCTTTGTCCGATGCGGATGCCACGATCCAGTCCATGCCGGACGCCTCTCCGGCGAAGTGGCATCTGGCGCATACGACGTGGTTCTTCGAGACTTTCGTACTGCGCGATCACCTTGAGGGCTACCGTCTGTTCGACGAGACATGGCCATTCCTTTTCAATTCCTACTACGAGGCGGAAGGGCCGCGCCATGCGCGCCCGCAGCGTGGAATGCTCTCGCGCCCCTCGCTGGACGAGGTGCTGGCTTACCGCGCCCATGTCGATGCGCATGTGGAACTGCTTCTGGATCGCCCCGAACTTGCCGCGCTGATCGAACTGGGACTGAACCACGAGCAACAGCACCAGGAACTGATGCTTACGGATGTGAAGCATGCGCTTTCCCTGAACCCGCTGGCTCCTGCCTATGCGCCTTTGCTGGAGCGCGGCGCTTCGCCAGCGGCACCGGTGGAATGGCAAAGCCAGGAGGGTGGACGCTATCGCATCGGCCATGAAGGTGGCCGGGGACCGGGCGGTTTCGCCTTCGACAACGAAAGTCCGGCGCATGACGTGCTGCTGGAGCCCTTCGCCCTCGCACGTCGTCTCGTGACCAACCGCGAGTGGGCGGAATTCATCGCCGATGGCGGCTATCGTAACCCGGCCTTATGGCTCTCGGACGGCTGGGCGTGGATCAATGCCGAGGGCATCGCGGCACCGCTCTACTGGCGCGGCGAGGCGGCCTTCACGCTGTCCGGCCTCCAGCCGATCCGGCCCGAGGCGCCCGTAACGCATGTCTCGTGCTACGAAGCAGACGCCTTTGCCACCTGGGCCGGGCACCGCCTGCCCACCGAGTTCGAGTGGGAAGTCGCCGCAGCCAGCCATGATCCGGTCGGCGGTGCTCAGCTTGACGAAGCTGTCGGCGTCCATCCCCAAGGCTCGCCCGGCCTGTTCGGGGACTGCTGGCAATGGACCCGTTCCGCCTATCTTCCCTATCCGCGCTTCCGCCCGGCCGCCGGCGCAGTGGGGGAGTACAACGGCAAGTTCATGTCCGGCCAGTGCGTACTCAAGGGCGCCAGTTGCGCGACCCCGCGCGGGCATTCACGCGCTACGTATCGGAACTTCTTTCCCCCCGAGAAGCGCTGGCAGTTCACCGGCGTGCGTCTAGCTAAGGACCTGTAGATCATGGCCACCGCCGTCCGCGAATTGATCGACGCCTCCCGCGATGCCTTGCGCGCCCAATTCCGCCGCGACGTGCTGACCGGCCTTTCGCAGCAACGCAAGGCGATCCCCGCCCGCTGGTTCTACGACCATCGCGGCAGCCAGTTGTTCGAGGAGATCACGCGCCTCCCCGAATATTACCCTACCCGTGTCGAGACCGGCATCCTCATGGCCCATGCCACGCGGATCGGGCGCATGGTGGGATCGAAGCACCACGTCGTCGTCGAATTCGGTGCGGGCAGCGCAACCAAGACGCCGCTGCTGCTCGGCGCGATCTGGACCGCCGCCTACGTGCCGATCGACATCTCGGGCGAATTCTTGAGCGAGTCCTGCGAAGCGCTGGCGGCGCGTTACCCGGACCTTCCGATCTACCCGGTCGAGGCGGACTTCAGCCAGCCCGCCACGTTGCCCGCCGAAGTGGGGCAGCACCCGCGTCTGGGCTTCTTCCCCGGCTCCACGATCGGCAACATGGAACCGATGGCCGCCGCCGACCTGCTGCGCTCGATGCGCCGCACGCTGGGCGCGGGAAGCCTGCTGCTGATCGGCTTCGACCGGATCAAGAGCGAGACGGAACTGGTTTGCGCCTACGACGATGCGCGAGGCGTGACGGCGGCGTTCAACCTCAATCTCGCCGACAGGATCAACCGGGAACTTGGCGGTACGATCCCTCGCGACGGCATCGCTCACCGCGCGGTCTGGAACGACGAACGTGCGCGGATCGAGATGCACATCGCCGCGACGCGCGACATCGACTTCGAGGTCTGCGGCCGCGCCTTCGCCATGGCGACCGGCGAGACGATCCACACGGAGAACAGCCACAAGTACGACCCGCGCAGCGCCGATACCCTGCTGCTGGCTGGCGGCTGGGAGCCGCTGCAGGGCTTTGGCGATGCCGATGACAAGTTCATGGTGATCCTGGCCCGCGCGATCGGCGACGAATTGACCGCGTGATGCCGCTACCGTCCCGATAGCAGCATGATCGTGCGCGCCATCACGTAGAGGGAGGAGGGCATGGAGCCGAGGTCTGCGGTTTCCTCGCCTAAGGTGTGGGCGTGCTCGCCGCCGAGGCCGAAGCTCTCGACCACGCCGGACTTGCCTGAAACCGCCGCATAGGCCGCGTCGCTGCCGCCGCCGAAAGGCTTGTCGAGGATCGTGATCGGATAGCCGAACTCGCGCCCGGCCCTGGCTGCGACCTTGGCCATTTCGCGGGCCTTGTCGGTGGGGACCATCGGCGGGCGGTTGCGACCCAGAGTAAAGCTCACACGCGTGCCCTCCACCGCCGGGGTGGCCGCGAGTTGCCGCAGGTGCGCCATCGTGGCGGTGACGTCGGCCTCGTCGATGTAACGGATGTCGGCGGTGGCTTCGGCAAGGTCGGGGATGATGTTGTGCTTCGAGCCCGACTGCGCGATCGTCCAGTTGAACTTGAACCCTTTGGCCGGATCGGAGAGGGCGGCGGTGCGGCCGATGATGTCGGCCGCCTCGACCAGTGCATTGCGGCCATCCTGCGGAGCGACGCCGGCGTGGGAGGCCTTGCCTTCCACTTTGAGGGAAAGCGTGGCGATGCCGCTGGTGGCGAGGATGCGCTGCTTGCCGCCAGGCTCGCAGGAGAGGACGTAATCGTGCTCGGCGCCCAGTTGCTCGATCAAGTGCCGCGATCCGGGGGAGCCGATCTCCTCGTCCGGATTGAACGCGATCGTGATCGTCCCGTAGTCGCCGAAGCCCAGCTTCCGCAGCATTTCCAGCGTTCCCAGCACCACGGCAATGCCGCCCTTGTCGTCGCTGACGCCGGGGCCGGTGGCGATGTCGCCCTTGATCGCGAAAGGCCATTTCGCGGCCGTGCCGGACTGGTAGACGGTGTCCATGTGAGCGAGCAGGAGGAAGCGTGGGCCGCCGCTGTTCGCACGCTTGCCGTGTAGCGTGGCGACCAGCATGTCGCCCGCGGCGGGCGGCACCGGCTTGCGCTCCACGCTGGCGCCAAGGGCGGTCAGGCGCGCGTCGAGATAGTTCGCCATCGCCTTGAGGCCGGGCGCGTCGGACGAGCCGGAATCGATCGAGACCATCTCGCCGAGCTGCCGGATCGAGGCCGGAACCTGCCGCTCCACCTCGGCTTTCAGTGCTGCTTGCGATGGGGTGGCCGCGGCGGCACCCAACGGCACCCAAAGAGCCCCTAGCGACACCAGCAGGCTACGGAGCACCCGGCTGGGGCGTTTCAGCCTGCCGGAAAACAGGGATGGGGCGGGGTGCGACATGATAGGGGCTCCTTGGATGTTCGCCGATGCGCAATTCAGGATTCACTTCGGTGTTGGGCTGTGGTTCAGGAGCGGCGCCTGCCAAACGAACAAGGGCGACGCTTCGCAGCGCCGCCCCCACAGTCCATTGGGCCGAACCCGCTGCTTACCAGTTGAAGGTCAGCGACGCACCGAAAGTGCGCGGCGCCTGGTACTGGTAGCGATACGACTGGTAGGTCGTGCTCGTCGGCAGGGCGCCGTTGGCGAGGATCAGGCGATCTTCGAGGTTGCGCACGTAGGCGGTCAGCGTCCAGTTCGCCGCGTCCGGGGTGTAGGTCACCATCAGGTCGGAACGGGTATAGCCCTTCTGCCTGTCGGTATCGAAGTTATAGATCTGGAAGTAGCTCTTCGATTCGATATGCGTCTGTGCGCGCGGCGTCAGGGTGCCGCCCAGCACGTGGAAGTCGTGCTGGTAGCCCAGGTTGATCGACCAGTCGGGCGACTGCGGCGGACGCTTGCCAGACAGCTGGTAGTTGTAGCCGACCACGGTGCTGCCGTCGCTGCCGTAGACCGGCTCGGCGCGGCCGTCGGCTTGCGCATAGCGCAGCAGCACGCCGCTGGTGCCGGTGGCGAAATCGACGTAGCGGGCATGCGAGTAGGCGATGTAGACCGAGAACTGGTCGTCCGGCGTCGGCTGCCAGATGGTGTCCAGTTCGATGCCCTTGTAGCGCGACTTGCCCGCGTTCAGGATCTGCACCGAGACACCGCCCGCCGAGTTGATGACCGACTGGCTGACCTGCTGGTTGGAGTAGTCGTACAGGTAGGCCGAGAGATTGACTTGCAGCGTATTGCCGAAGAACCGGTTCTTGGCGCCGATCTCGTAGGATTTCACGGTCTCGGGATCGTAGACGCCGAGGTCGGTGAAGCCGCCTGCCTTGTAGCCGGTGTCGAACTTGGCATAGACCATGTTCTGCGGCGTGACCTGGTAGTCCAGCCCGGCGTGGAACGTCGTCTTGCTCGACTTGGCGATCTGGTAGCCGGTGGTCGTGCTGTAGGCGCAGCTATCGGTCAGGTCGCAGCGGGTGTTGATGTAGGTGTTGTAGTTGGTCGTCAGAATGTTGGTGTGACGATCCTTCTTGTCCTTCGAGTAGCGCGCGCCCAGCGATGCCGTCAGGCCCGGCACGATCTCGTAGGAAGCCTGCCCGAACAGCGCCTTGGCCTCGGCGGTGATGTCGGGATAGGTGAAGCGCTGGATGAGGAAGTAGTCGCCATGCATGCTGTCCTGATCGGGGTAATCGGTGAACAGGCCGACGAAGTCGTTGGTCTCGCGGAAGTAGTAGGCGCCGAACTGCCACTTGAAGGGGCCGGTGGAATTCGATGACAGCCGTACTTCGTGGTTCCAGGTGCCGACGTCTTCGTACTGCTCGAACGAGATGGTCTGGCGGTTGGTGCCGGGATTGCCGCCGAAGGCATACTTGCGGCCGTATTCGAAGTGGCGATAGCCGCCCTGGTAGGTCAGCGTAGCGAAATCGAGGTCGTAGTCGATCTGCGAGCGCACGTTCCATACGGTGTAGCGCATGAAGCCGCCGTCCGGGCTGTAGAAGCTCTTGCCGTTGCCCTTGTCGGGTGCGGTCAGGATGAGGTCGCCGACGTTGAAGCCGCTGGGAACGTTGGCGGCGGTGTAGGTCTGCAGCGGGAAGCCGTTGATCACGGTGCCGACGCCGTTGTTGTGCGCGTATTCGCCGGTCAGCAGCACGTTGAGGCGAGAGATCGGCTTCCACAGCACGTGCAGGCGTGCGGCCTTGCTGTGCTCGTCGTCGCCGTCCTTGCCCGGCGTGTCGCGGAAGCCGTTGCGGTCGCGCGTCTGGAACGAGGCGCGGATGGCGAGGTCGTCGGTAAGCGGCAGGTTCACCATGCCCTTGGTCGAGTAGAGATCGTAGTTGCCGATCTCGCCGCCGAGCTGTGCCTTGAAACCGTCGAGCGAGGGCTTGGCGGTGATCACCTGGATCGCGCCGCCGGTGGCGTTGCGGCCGAGCAGGGTGCCTTGCGGACCGCGCAGCACTTCGATGCGCTCGAGGTCGAAGAAACCGGCCTGCAGGCTGGTCGCGCGCTGGAGGTTGAAGCCGTCGATGCTGATCGAGACGGCGGGGTCGCCGATCTCGGTGACGTCACGGCTGGAGACGCCGCGCACCGCGATGATCGGTGCCGCGCCTGAATTGGTGATCGAGACCGAAGGCGCGATGCGGCTGATGTCATCGACGTTGCCGACGCTGTTGCGCTGGAGCGTCTCGGCGCTCAGCACGGTCAGCGAGAGCGGCGTCTTCTGCTCGGTGCTCGGGCGCTTCTCGGCGGTGACGACGATCTCGCTGAGGCCGCCTTCGGTGCTGGCGGCTTCCTGCGCGAAGGCAGGCAGGCTGATCGAACAGGCCGCCGCGCAAACCGCGAAGACGGACGTTCTCGACATAAAGGATCCCACGCTCATGTTCATTCCCCGATTGTCGCATCCCCCGCCTGTTCGATTGTCCGTCACCGATGGGGTGAGGCTGGTCGCGGAAGATGGATATTTTAGATTTGAAGGTTCATGGTATTTCGGTGCGACGCCCGTTGCGGGCTGCCGGTTCGCTCCTGCCTGCTTGTCTTGTGTGTCCTCGCCCTCTCGTTCGTGAGCCTCGTGCTCGTGCGGCACGATGCGGCATTGTCTGGTCGTTACGGTTTCGCGCCGGCCGCCGCGATGATGGTGGCCAGATCGACGGTCAGGCCCTTGAGGCTGGGTTCGAGCGCCACGTCGATCCATTCGTCGGGCGAATGTTCGGAGCCGCCGGTGCCGCCAGAGCCGATGGTGATCGCCGGGATGCCCAGGCTCATCGGCACGTTGGCATCGGTGGAGACCTCGATGAAGCGGCCCTCGTAACCGAATGCCTCGGCCACGCCGAAGGCGATGGCGGCGATGCCCTTCGTTTCGTCGGTATGGCCCGCAGGACGCTTGCCGATGACCTGGAAATCGACGCTGACCTTGCCGCGCGCGGTTGAGCGCGCGGCGTTCTCCTCGTCCACCGCCTTTTGCGCGATGGCACGCAGTTCGGCATCGACGCGTGCGACTTCCTCCGGTGAGATCGAGCGCATGTCGACGTCGAGGAAGACCTGCGGCGGGATCGTGTTCACCGAGGTGCCGCCGCCCACGACGCTGGCCGAGTACGTCACCTTCGGAGTGGCGGGCACCGCGATCTGGTAAAGCTCGGTCACCGTCTTCGCCAGCGACACCATCGGATTGACGATGCCGAACTTGTCGTAGCTGTGGCCACCGGGGCCGGAGAAGACGATGTGGTAGCGGTTCGAACCGACCCCGCGCGTGACGATCCCGCCCGAGCCCGAACTGTCGATGCTGATGAAGCCGGCGGCTGCCCTGGCGCGCGCGTTCGTGGAGAACAGGTGGCGCATGCCGCGCAAGTCGCCGGGGCCTTCCTCGCCGACGTTGCCGACGAACAGCACGTCGCGGTCGGTCTGTATGCCCGCCTTGTCCATCGCGCGGGCGAGCACCAGCAAGGTGGCGACGCCGCGCGAATCGTCGCCGATGCCCGGTGCCCGCAGCTTCGTGCCCTCGCGCTTCACGGTGACGTCGGTGCCCTTTGGGAAAACCGTGTCGAGGTGCGCGGCGACCACCAGCGGCGGCAGCCTGGCATCGCGGCCGGGACGCAGGCCGATGACGTTGCCGACTTCGTCGATGGAGACCGAGCGGAAGCCGCTGTCACGCATCATCTGCGCCACGAGCCTGCCGCGCTCCGCCTCGCCGAAGGGCGGGGACGGGGTCTGGGTGATCCGGATGATCTCATCGACGAAGCGCTCGTGATCGGCGCGCAGGGACTGCGCGGCGGCCTTGAAAGACGACGTCGCGATAACGCGCTCCACCACCGGCGGGGTGGCTGGCTTGGCAGGGGCAGGCGCTGCGGCGGCTGCTGCCAGAATGGCCATGGCGAAGGGCATTATCTGAATTCTCCTGATGAGCAATCAGGTCACATGATTTGTACGAAATCGCGAGAGTTTGGCGCATTGATGATCCGGGATGTTATCCGATTCGGCGTATTTTTCATGCAATTCTACTGTGTGACGATTTCTTGTATTGCAATGTGGATATCGTTTCAAGCCAAAAGTGAATTCACAAAATCCCAATTGACGTATCGGTTCCTGCGGCCGGAAAGAGGAGGGTTTCCGGCCGCAGCCGCGCCTGGGCTGATCGCGCGGAAGGGCGCGCGATCAGCGGGCGACGTGGTGCTCGACGTAGTCGATCGCGCGGCGCAGCTCGCTTTCGGAGGAGCCGCCGGCATATTCGTATTCAAGGATCAGGGGGATATTCCAGCGGTTCTCGGAGATCGTGCGCACCACGCCCGCGATCGGCGTATCGCCTTCGCCGAAGGGCATGTTCATGCCGAAGTTCGCCTTGCGGTCCTTGAGGTGGACGCTGCAGACCCGCTCGTGGTGCTTGTGCAGGAAGCCCAGGGTGTCGAACCCGGCGGCGGCGAAGTGGCCGATGTCGAAGTTCAGGCGATACCACGGCGACATCGCTAGCCCCTGCTCGAAGCTCTCGGGTGTGGCCAGCTGGTTGGGATCGCGCAAGTTCGAGTGCCCGTGCAGGCCCAGCATCGTGCGGTGCCTGGCCGCGAACGGCACGGTGCGCTTCGCCATCGACAGCGTGGTGGAAGCGGTCATCAGGTTGATGCCGAGCGCCTTCGTGACCGCGAAGCCCCACTCCACTTCGGCGTCGGTGCAATCGTCCTTGAGGCCGAAGTTGAATGCCTGGATCTCGATCCCGGCGGCGCGGAAGCGGCGGCCGATCTCGCGGAAATGGCTGACCGGGGTGGCGAGGCGCCACTGGCGGATGTCCTCGCGGTTCTGCAGCACTTCGGCCGGGCGCGGGCCTTCGGGCGGGCGGCCGTAGAGCGAGGCTTCGGTCGGCTTGCCGCCGGTGAACGCCCAAGGCGCGTTGGCGGAAAGGGCAGGGGGCTGTACGGTCGGCTCGAACAGCTCGATCATGTCGACCTTCAGGTCGCGGCATTCGCGGATCATCTTGTCGACCATGTCGCCCGGCGTCGGCAGCAGGTCGCGCAGGCTGTAGGTCTGCACGCCGATGCGCACGCGGCCGACACCGGCGCGCGCGAAGGCGGGCATCGATGCGGCGGCCATGCCGGTAGCGACGGCGGTCAGAAGGGAGCGGCGGCTAAGGTCCATGACAGTCTCCTGAGGTAAGCGGGAAAGGGGTTTCAGCGCTTTGGGCGCCAGAGCAGCAGGGAGGACGCCGACACCAGGCAGATCGCGCCGAGGAACAGCGCCACCGGGGTCGGGCTGCGGTAATGGGCGTATAGCGCGGTAACGATCAGGGGCGAGAAGCCGACGATCAGCGAGGACACCTCGTGCGCCATGGCGAGACCCGAATAGCGTACGCGGGCGCTGAACATCTCGCTGTACATCGCAGGCTGCACGCCGATCATCGCCGCATGGCACACGCCGTTGCCGATGACGAAGGCCAGCACGATCAGCGTGGTCGAGCCGGACTCGAGCATCTCGAAGAAGGGATAGGCGAAGGCCAGCATCGCCAGCGCGCCGAACAGGTAGACCGGCCGCCGCCCAAAGCGGTCCGACAGTGCGCCGAACACCGGCATCATCACGCTGTCCGCCAGCATCCCGAGCGTCACCCCGAGCATCAGCGTGTCCACTTCGGCGCCCACTGCCTTGCCGTAAGCCAGCGCGAAAGTGATGAACAAGTGTGAGCCGCAAGTCTCGGCAAGGCGCGCGCCGATGCCCACGACCATCTCGCGCGGGTGCTTTCGCAGCACTTCGGCAAGCGGTGCGTGCTGCGGGCCTTCGGCCTCGGCGGCCTGGAAGTCCGGCGTTTCGGAGACGCGGAAGCGGATGAACAGGCCGACCGCGAAGATCGTGATGCTGACGAGGAACGGCACGCGCCAGCCCCAGCTCGCGAAGTCTTCCGGCGGCAGCAGCCCGGCAAGGTAGAATGCGAAAGTGGACAGCACGAAGCCGAGGCCGACGCCGCTCTGGCTAAGCGCGCCGAACATGCCCTCGCGCCCGGCCGGCGCGTTCTCGGTGATCAGCAGCACGCCGCCGCCCCACTCGCCGCCCGCCGCGATGCCCTGCGCCACGCGCAATGCGACGAGCGCGATCGGCGCCCAGATGCCGATCTGCGCATATGTCGGCAGCAGGCCGATCAGGAAC
The DNA here is from genome assembly GCF_015594425.1 of Novosphingobium sp. HR1a. Classification (NCBI taxonomy): domain Bacteria; kingdom Pseudomonadati; phylum Pseudomonadota; class Alphaproteobacteria; order Sphingomonadales; family Sphingomonadaceae; genus Novosphingobium; species Novosphingobium sp. HR1a. The sequence continues at coordinate 48,628 of NZ_JABXWS010000062.1, read as the reverse complement.
GTCGCGAGGCCCATGATCGCCAGCGTCCAGAACAGCGAGGTCTTGCGCCCGTAGCGGTCGCCGACATGGCCGAACACGAGGCCCCCCAGCGGGCGTGCCGCGAAGCCCACGGCATAGCCGCCGAACGAGACCAGCGTGTTGATCAGCGGATCGCGCCCGACCGGGAAAAACAGGTCTCCAAAGACCAGCGCCGCCGCCGTCGCATAAAGGAAGAAGTCGTACCATTCGAGCGTGTTGCCCACGATCGAGGCGGCGATGGCGCGGGTCAGGGTGCGCTTGCGCTCGGCGTGTTCGGAAACTGAATTCACCGTCATGATGCTTGGACCTGCTGCGCCGGGTGGGCGATGATGGCGCCCGGCCGATCCGGGCAGGGCGAGAGGATGACGCACGACCCCGCAGCCACGCCGGGCGCGAGCAAGGCGATGATGCGGACGCCGAGCGGGCTGGCGACGGCGCCGATCCGCAGCGGCCCGCCGGCGACGAGCGCCGGATCGAGCGAGCGGTGGATCGTGCCTTCGCTGACGACTGTGCCGGTGACGGTTTCGTCGCGCACTTCCAGTGCATCGGAAAGGCAGACACGGCAGGCATCGCGCGAAGGGTACTGCGCGGCACCGCAGGTTCGGCAGAACTGGAGCGACAAGGTCATGGCAATGCCTCCAGCAGCGCCGCGCCGGTGGCGAGGCAGCGGTCGTAGGTGACCATGCCGTAGCCGCTCGCCAGCGCGATCCGCGCACCTGGCACTTGCGCACCGAGCGGCTGGCCGGTGACCTGCCGCAGCGCCTCGACCACCGGCAGGAAGCCCCCCGCCGCGCCAGCCTGTCCGCAAGAAAGCTGGCCGCCGCAGGTGTTGTGCGGGAAGTCGCCGGTCACGGTAAGGTCCCGCGCGGCGACGAAGGCAGGCGCCTCGCCCTTGGCGCAAAAGCCGAGGTCCTCGATCTGCATGGCCGAAATCAAAGGGTAGTCGTCGTAAGTCTGCAGGCAATCGACGTCGCCCGGCGCTATGCCCGCCTGCGCCCACAGGGCATCGGCGTCCATCGCCCAGCCGCCGCGAATGGCGACGGGATCGGCGAAATAGGCATTGTGCCGCTCGATCGCGCCCATGATCCGCGCGCCCTTGAGGCCGAGTTCGCGTGCACGCGCCTCGCTCATGACGAGGAAAGCTTCGGCGCCCGCACACGGCATCACGCAGTCGAACATGTGGATCGGTGAGACGATCGGCGGCGCGGCGAGGTAGCCCGGCATGTCGAGCGGCTTGCCGCCCAGCAGGGCATTGGGATTGTCCGCCGCATTGGCACGCTGCGCCACTGCGATCCGGCCGAAGTCCTCGCGATGCGCGCCAAAGCGGCGCATGTAGTTGTCGGTGATCAGCGCGAAGACGCCGTTCGGCCCGGCCTTGCCCTGCGGCAATACGGCTTCGTTTGAAAAGCGGCTGAAATCGCCGACGAGCTTCGCGAACGTCTGCGCATTGGCGGTGTCGGCGGCGATGCAGGCGACCACCGAGGCATCGCCGCACTGCACTGCCCGCGCCGCGCGGCGTAGCGCCATGACCCCGCTGGCGCCGCCAGTCGGCAGCCATTCGATCCAGCGCGGCGACATGTCGAAGTGCTCGGTCAGCGCCACCGTGGTATCCGAGCCCAGCGTGAAGGAGGAACAGGCGAGCCCGTCGATCGCATCCTTGGCGATGCCGCTTGCTTCGACCAGCGCGGCCAGCGCGCGGCCGAAGAACCAATGCGCCTGGCGTTCGCTGGAACGCTGGTAGGGCACCGTGACCGGACACGCCACGGCGACGCCCTGATAGGATGCAATGGGGGCCACGTCGATCAGCCTTTCTTGCGCTTGAGCGCGCGCAAGTCGAAGGCGCGGCCCTCATCGACGATGGCACGGCCGAGCTTGCGGATCTCGCCGCGCTGCAGCTTTTGCGAACTGGTGGTGGGAAGCGATTCCACGAAAGCCAGATAGCCCGGAATCTTGAAATACTGCAGCGTCTGCAGGCACGAACCGGCGATTTCCGTCGCCAGCGCCTCGTCGCCGTCGCCTTCGATCAGTGCCAGCACCTCCTCGCCGCGGATCTCGTCGGGGACCGGGGTGACGGCGCAATGCGCGACCGCCGGGTGTTGCATCAGCGCGCCCTCGACTTCGACCGAGGCGATGTTCTCGCCCGAGCGGCGCACGATGTTCTTGCTGCGATCGACGAAGAACAGGCTGCCCTGCGCATCCGCGCGCACGATGTCGCCGGTGTGGAACCAGTCGCCTTCCCATGCGGCCTCGGTGGCGGCGGGATCGTCGTGGTAGCGGGTGAAGAACCAGCGGCGCGGATCGTTGCCGCGGGCGCGCACCAGCAGTTCGCCGGGGGTGCCGACGGGAACGTCCTGCCCTTCCTCGTCGACGAGGCGCACTTCGATGTCTTCGCCCGCCTTGCCGAAGCAGCGCTGGCCGACGTGCCGCGGTTCGTGGCTGGCGGTGATCCACGCCCCCGCGCCGGTCTCGCTCATCGCCCAGGCTTCGATCAGCGGGAAGCCGTAGCGCTCCTCGAACACCGCGTGGTGGCGCGGATCGACACCGGCGCCGAAGGCGAAGCGGATCGCGTGGCCTGCCCACGCCTCGGGCGCGTCGTCGCGCTGGAGCAGGATCGCGGGCATTACGCCAAGGTAATGCACGATCGTCGCGCCGCTTTCACGCACGGTGCACCACCAGGTCGAGGCGTGGAAGCGGTCGAGCTGGATCAGGCAGCCGCCGCTGGTCATCGCCGCCATGAACGAGCAGGCGAGAGCGTTCATGTGCGTGACCGGCAGCGGCGTCAGGATACGCTCTTCGCCCGGGCGAAAGGTGCAATAGCCGCCCAGTTGCGTGTAGTACGTGCCGATGCGGGTGAAGTAGGCGTTCGACAGCACGCAACCCTTGGGGGTGCCGGTAGTGCCCGAGGTGAAGATCATCGCCGCCTCGCTGCCGGCATCGGCCAGGCCGGGAAGGGCGGGGCGACCTGGCGGTGGCAGCGCGCCTTCCTCCGCCTCGACGACCGGCACCGTTCGTGCCGCCAGAGCGGCGAGGCGGTCTCGATGATGCGGCAGGCACACCAGCATGTCGAGCTTGGCCAGCATCAGGACTTGCGCGAGTTCGCCGTCGCTCATTCCCGAATTGATCGGCGCGATGCCGGAGCCCAGCGCATTGAGAGCAAGGAAGTGCAGGAAGAAATCGGGATGGTTGTCGAGCGCCAGCCCGACGCGGTGGCCATGGCCCAGGCCCGCCCGGGCGTAGCGGTCCCGCAGGCCGGCGACCCGCACCATTGCCTCAGCGTATGTGAACGAGACTGCGGCATTACCGGCCATTGCCTCGGCCGGAGCATGGAGGAAAGGGCGGCCGGCCCAGGTGTCCGCGCTCTGTGCGAAGGCCGCATGGAGTGTGCCGGGGCTTGTGTCGATCTGCATCGGTGCAGGTATCTGGATCATTCGTTGTCTCGCGATTCTGGCGATGTCTGGCGGCGCTATGTCGGACCATGTCGGAAGCAATTGCTTTGCAAGCATTGCTAAATGGAATTCATTTCATACTTAAAATTAGTAGGCAAACGGCCCTGGCTTTAATGCGGTCATCCCATGAAGGCGCGACCTTGCGTGGATTCTATGCTCGTCGCGGCGATGAATGCCTCGCGTGCGCGTACCACGAACTGCAGCGTCGCATCCTGTACCAGCAGGGCGTCCTTGCGATCGAATCCGTCGAGCATCCGGGTCAGCAGGTCGAGCACGACGTGCTGCGTTGCCGCGTCGAAGATCGTTGCCCGGCGAACGATCTGGACATGGTCGACGAAGCGGCTGATCGAGGTGGCAAGCCTGCGGTTGGGAACCGCGTCGAGCCAGATCTGCCGGAACCGGTCATTCGCGATCATCATGTTGCCGAGCCTGACTTCCGCGACGGCGCGCCGCGCTTCGGCGAGCGCCTCGCGCAAGGCGGCAAGGGCTTCGGGGGCGAGCGTGCGGCAGGCTGAAGCTGCGGCGCGGGGTTCCAGCAGCATGCGCACCTCGAAGATTTCCTCGATATCCTCGTAAGTCAGCCGCGGCAGCACGAAGCCGCGCGTGGTTCCCACCAGGTAGCCTTCGTGGACGAGGCGCAGCAGGGCTTGCCGCACGGGCATGCGCGACAGGTTGAATTCGGCCGCGAGCTTGGAATCGACGATTCTTTCTTCGGGCTCGATCGCACCGCTTTTGATCCGCGCCAGCACGGTGGTGTATACTTCCGAATCCGCGCTATTCAGCAGTGTGCCGGTTTGTGCGGGTGCTTCCTGTTTCATCTTCGTCGTATTCTCCACAACGAGATTCAGAATACACTTTTGAAGTCTCGTGGCAAGGCCTGGTTGTCATGGATGCGGGGGGGCGTGCGAAAGCGGTAGCGGCTTCAGGAAGTGGAAGAGATACCGTTTTTTCGTGAACCTGCGCGTTCATCCTCGGTCCATCCCATCATCGCGGCATCTGGATAAAGATCTGGGCAGCGCCGGACGTCAGCTACATCCGTATAGCGCTTGCGATGGTGCTGGCGGGGCAAAGCAGCTTGCGCCAGCAATTCAGCCATGATTGGGAAACTATCCCGCAGCGTCTTTTTTCTTGGATGCAAGCGATTGGATTCCCGTCTGTAATTTTTGATTGCCAGCGGGGCACCACATTGGTCGCCAGATTGACACCTCCGACATTTGCTTCGACGAGCGCCCCGCAAATGCGAGTCAGTCGCATTACCAATACGGGGGTTTCAACATGTCCGCAGCAGTCCATCGCCGATCCAGCCAGCGTGCCCGCCATTTGGCGCAGGCCAGTCTCGCCATCGTTTCATGTCTTATCGCCCGGGCCGCCCATGCCGACGAGGCGGGCGCCGAGGCCGGATCGCCGATCGTCGTCACCGCCGCCGGTTATGCGCAGGACATCGTCGAGGCTCCGGCCAGCATCACGGTGATCGACCGGGCTGACCTGCAGGACAAGCGCTTCGGCAGCCTGGCGGAAGCGCTGCAGGACGTTCCCGGCGTCGATGTCGGCGGCGAGGCGGGCAAGACCGGCGGCCTCAACATCTCCATCCGCGGCATGCCCAGCGACTATACGCTGGTGCTGATCGACGGCCGCCGCCAGAACGCGCCGGGCGGCGTGACGCCCAACGGTTTCGGCGAGACGTCCACCAGCTTCCTGCCGCCCTATTCCGCGATCGACCGGATCGAAGTGGTGCGCGGGCCGATGTCCACGCTCTACGGGTCGGACGCGATGGGCGGCGTCGTCAACATCATCACCCGCAAGGTCGGCAACCGCTGGGTCGGCACCGCCACCGCCGAGACGACGATCCAGGAGGACCAGCGCTTCGGCAACATCCAGTCGATCAACGGCTTTGCGCAAGGGCCGGTGGTCAAGGACCTGGTCGGCCTGACCCTGCGCGGCAGTGTGTTCCACCGCGAGGGATCGAGCATCGAGATTCCCGGTGATCCGGCACTGACGCTGGGCCGCAACCCGGTGCGCTCGGACATCTACACGTACGGCGGCCGTCTGAGCTTCACGCCGCACGCCGACCACGATCTGTGGGTGGAATTCGACCGCAACGAGCAGACTTACGACAACACCGAAGGCCAGCTCGGCACGCTGGGTTCGGGCGGCTATGCGCCAAGGCAGCAGTTCAACCGCACCAATTACGTCGTTGCGCATAGCTGGCGCATGGGCGACTTCGGCCAGCTCGACACCACCCTGACCCGCAACGACACCGAGACGATCGGCCGCCTGATCCCCAACGGGACCCCCGGCGCCACCCCGGGCAGCGCCCGCAACCTCGAGGCGCGCAACGACATCATCGACAGCCGCTTCGCCGGACGCGCCGGACCGCTCGCCTTCACCGTCGGCGGCCAGTACTGGAAGGCCCGGATGATCGACGGCGTCGCGCCCGCACCGTTCAAGTTCACCCAGTGGGCGGGCTTTGCCGAGGCGACCCTCACCGTCGTCGATGGCTTCAACGTGACTGGCGGCGTGCGTTATGACGATCACTCGACATTCGGGAACAAGTGGTCGCCGCGCGCTTACGCGGTGTGGAACGTCACCGATGCGCTGACCGTCAAAGGCGGCGTCAGCCGGGGCTTCAAGACCCCGCGCGTCGAGCAGATCGCCAGCGGCATCATCGGCTTCGGCAGCCAGGGCCGCGTGCCGCTGATCGGCACGCCGGGCCTGACGCCGGAGACGAGCACGACTTACGAAGCAGGCATCTACTTCGACGACAAGGGCTTCTTCAGCGGCAACGTCACGCTGTTCAATAACGACTTCGACGACAAGATCGCCACCGGGCCGGGCATTCCCAACTGTACTTTCTCGACCAACCTGAACCGTCCGGGCTGTCTCGACGTCGGCAACTTCCCGAATGTCGATCTTTTCAGCCAGTCGATCAACATCGACAAGGCCCGCACCCGCGGCGTCGAAGTGGCGAGCCGCTTCGCGTTCACGCAGGCGGTCTCGCTCACGGTGAACTACACCTACACCGAGACCGAGCAGCTCAGCGGTTCGGAAAAGGGCCTGCCGCTGGTCGGCATGCCCAAGCACATGCTCAACGGCAACTTGCGCTGGAAGGTGAGCGACGTGGCCAGCCTCTGGGCGCGGGGTGAGATCCGTTCCAGCCGTTATCGCGGCAGCAATGCGCAGCAGGCGGCGGTGGGCGACTTCCGCAGCTACGAGGTGTTCCACCTTGGCGGCTCGTACCAGATCGCGCCCGCATTCCGCCTCGCCGCCACGGTCTATAACGTGCTGAACACCGACTATGCGGTCTACGTGCCGTATGACAGCGGCACCGCCACGGCCTTTACACCCGCTTATTCGATCAACCAGGAGGGGCGCAGGTTGTGGCTTTCCGCGACCGTGGATTTCTGATCCTGCGGATCCGTTCGTAAAGCGCCCGAGCCGTGTCGCCGACATGGCTCGGGCGCTTACGCGCCGGGACGTTCCGGCTGTGAAGCCGGTCAGGCACGCCCGGCAGGTCCGACAAATCGCATGCCTTTCGCCGTGATCCATCTGGATTTCTCGCGGGCTTGCAGGCAAGCCTTCCGCCCGGCGACCAGCATCATTGCTCGTTGAAAAAGAGAGCGGAATGAAACATGCGAAAGCGGGCGATCCGGCCCAGCCCGGAGCGGACACTGCCGCCAGGCGCTACGGCAAGGGTTCGGCGATGCGGGAGAAGATTCTCGCGGATACCGTGCGGCGCTACTGCTCGGATGCCGCGGCGCCGGTCAGCCTTCGCGCCTTGAGCCGCGAGCTTGGCATCGAAGCGGCGCATGTCCTCTATTACTTCGGAACGTTCGAGCACCTGCTCGAATGCGTGCTCAACCGGTGGGACGAGGAGGCGGCCGGCATCGCTGTACCCGGCGATGGCGCGCTGGCGGTTCTGAGCCGCTATGTCGCCTCGGTCCGCCGCAACCTGACCGCGCCAGGGGTCGTACGCCTTTATTTCCAGTTCGCTTCCGACGCTCTGGAGCCGGGGCACCCGGCCCATGCCTACTTCACGGCGCGGTTCGAGGGCATCCGGCGCGAACTGTGCGATGCGCTCAAGCGAGGGCAGCAGGCAGGTGTCATCGCGCCGCACGTCGATGCCGACTATGCTGCGCAGTCGCTGATCGCCCTGTCGGACGGATTGCAGTTTCAGGCGCTGCTCGGCGGAGCTGTGGATGCCGCAGAGCACCTTGATCGGGCCGTGAGGCAACTTCTCGTGCGACCCGGCCACGATCAGTCGGCTGCGGCCGAAATTCATTGAACGAAACTGTGACCGGCTGTCGCCGCGATGACAAAATTGTGCCGAGGTTTTAAATTTTTAACACTGCATAAAATTAATGACAGGGCGACCGATGGGCTTGTTTCACTAGGGTGCACCCGTCTTTAGGTCTATTTATAGTATTCCGTAAATTCCAGTTTGTTGAAAAATTCTTCTTAGTTTTTTGCGATAATCGATAATATCTTTGGGATTTTTACAAAAGTATGATTTTGTAAAAATCGTTCCGAAATATATCCGCCAGACGAATACGCGCCTCAAGGGACTGCTAATTTATTTATCACTGACGCAGTTTATTTCCATCACGGAATCGGACGGGTGCGTCATGTCGCGGCGAAGCATATTATCGTTTTGTATGGTGCCCATACTGGTGGGCATTTCGGTGCCTTCGCCGGAAGCCGCTACTGTGCCCGCCAGCCTCCGCGTGGATGGCGGCGCCATCGCCCAGGCACCGGCCCGTGCCGATGGTGTCCGGGTCTACAAGGGCATCCCTTATGCCGCCGCGCCCATCGGCGAACGGCGATGGGAGCCTCCCGCTGCGGTTGTCCCATGGCAGGGCGTGCGCAGCACCGATACGTTCGGCGCCGACTGCATGCAGGCGGTGAACGAGAACAGCCCGGCCGAGCGGCCGCGCTCCGAAGACTGTCTTTTCCTCAATGTCTGGGCGCCGGCCAAATCGGGGCGCCACCCGGTATTCGTGTGGATCCATGGTGGCGGATCGCGGGTCGGGTCCGGGGCACAACCGACGTTCGATGGCTCCGCCTTCGCGCGCAAGGGGATCGTCGTGGTGACGATCAACTACCGCCTCGGGCCGCTGGGCTTCCTGTCCACTCCGGAACTGAGCGCGCGGAGTGGCTACGATGCCTCGGGCAACTACGGCTTCATGGACGTGATCGCTGCGCTCGGGTGGGTCCGGCGCAACATCGGCCGCTTCGGCGGCGAGCCGGGCCGGGTCACCATCGGCGGGGAGTCCTCGGGTTCGGTGGCCACCAGCGTCATGATGGCTTCGCCGCTTGCGAAGGGGCTGTTCGTGCAGGCAATCGGCGAAAGCGGCTCATCGCTGCGCCGCGCGGAGCCCGCCAGCATGGGCGCCACGACCCTGGCGTTCGAGGAAAAGCGCGGCACCGCGCTGATGCAGGACTTGGGGGCGAGCGATCTCGCCGCGCTGCGCCGGGTACCTGCCGAGCGCGTCCTTGCCAGCGCCGCAAGGCTCGCCAACGGCCAGTTCTACAATCTGCCGGTGGTCGACGGGCACCTGCTGCCCGATGCCCCCTGGCGCATCTTCGCCTCGGGAAAATTCAACGACGTGCCGCTGCTGGCGGGCTGGAACGCGGACGAAGGTTCGCTGACGCTGCTTGGTCCGAAGCGCAGCTTCGCGCAGATGCTGCAGGCGACCTACGGCGCCGGGGCGGGCGCAGTCGCACGCCTCTATCCGCATGCACCCGGCGACGACCAGGCAGCTCTGGTCGCGGCAGCAGGGCATCACAACATCGCCTACCCAACCTGGCTCTGGGCTTATGCCGCGGCGCGTTTCGGTCGCAGCCCGGTCTACCTTTACGAGTTCGACCACGCACCGCCCGTGCCGGAGGGAACCTTCGGCACCGGTTTTGACGTGCGCCTTGCCGGAGCATACCACGGTGCCGAGATACCCTATGTGTTCGATACGCTCGAGGCGCAGCAGGGTTGGCGCATCGCCGAGGCCGATCGCGCCGTCGCGCGGCAGATGAATGCCTGGTGGGCGGCGTTCATAAGCACGGGCGCTCCGGGCGGCGAAGGGGCGGCACACTGGCCGCGCTATGTCCCCGGGGAGGCGGCGAGGCGCATGCAGGTTACCGAGCATCCATTGGCTGTGCCAGACCCGGACCGGACGCGGTTCGACGGGCTGATGAAGGTTCACGCGGCGATCGATCCGCCGCTGCCGGGGCCGCCCGCGCCGCGCCGCTGATTACTGAATAACACAAGCAGAAACCAACGTTGCGAGCACCTCTTCGGGGGAGGGTGGCGCTCGTCCATGACAAATCCAGAGTGAGGACAACGACCATGAAGTTGAGGGATTTCATCAAGCACGACGCTGCGCGGGTATCGATCGTCGCATTGACGGTTTCGGGGGCCATCGCGGGGTCGGCGCCCGCGTTCGCGCAGGAAGCAGCGAGTCCGCCCGCGCAGCAGGAACCCGCGAGCGGCGAGATCTTCGTCACCGCGCGCAAGAGCGCCGAGAGCATTCTCGAGACGCCGATCGCGGTCTCCGCGTTGACCGGCGAGGACATCCGCGCACGCGGCATCGTCTCGGTGCAGGACATCGCCGCCTATACACCGGGCATGAAGGTCGTGAACAACGGCGCGGGCCGCAACGACCGTTCGTTCCAGCAGATCATCATCCGCGGCTTCACCCCGCCCAATGCCGTCGCCCAGACCGCCTCGGTGTTCATCGACGGCGTGCCGGTCAGTTCGGCCACGGCGATCAACAACATCACCAATCCCGAGCGCGTCGAAGTGCTCAAGGGACCGCAGGCCGCCTACTTCGGTCGCCAGACGTTCGCCGGCGCGGTCAACGTCGTGAGCAAGGCACCCAGCGACCACTGGACCGGCACCGTCGATGCGATGATCGGCACGCGCAACAGCTACGACGTCATGGGCGAAGTGAGCGGCCCACTGGTCGATGACCTGCTCGGCATCCGCGCCACCGTGCGCAAGTACGCCAAGGACGGTTCCTACGAGAACGCCGGGGTCCCGGGACAGACGCTGGGCGACCAGAAGACCCGCACCGGCACCCTGGCCCTCACTTTCACGCCCGCCTCGAACCTGACGGTCAAGGGCTTCGGCATGATCACCTACAACGACGACGGCCCCAGCGCGCAGGGTCTGATCGGCGCATACCAGGCGACCGACGACAATGGCCGGGTGATCGTGCAGGACCAGTCGAACTGCAGCTTCAACGTCACCAATTCCAGCGGGGTCACCCGCACCAACCGCTATATCTGCGGCACGGCGCCCAAGCTGGTGAACTCGCCCTCGGCGAACACCACCAACGACGCCTTCATCAAGAATTTTCTCGCCAATCCGAAAGGCCGTCTGATCTCGCCGGAAGACGGCGTGCAGGGCTATGGTCTGCGCAGCCGCTTCTACCACCTGCATGCCTCGGTGGACTGGGAAGTGGCCGACGGTGTGACGCTCAGCTCGCTGACCGGCATGAACAAGGAGCGCAACAGCGAACTGGCCGACCTGGACAACTACTACAGCGTCGGACAGGCCAACATCTTCGGCTCGGCCGGATCGCGCAGCTACTTCGATTTCCCGTTCCTGGTGGAGCGCAGGCAGAGCGACTGGTCGCAGGAATTCCGGGCGCGCTACGACACCGACCGCTTCAAGGGCACCGTCGGCGTCAGCTACCTCGACGCGCGCTACCAGAACGCCAATGGCGGCGGCAACAACGCGCTGGGCATCTCCACCTTCTCGGCCGTCTTCGGACAGTCGCGCAACCAGACCCTGGGCGCATTCTTCGGCCTCAGCTACGACCTGACCAACAAGCTGACCATCAGCGTCGACGGGCGCTACCAGATCGACAAGCTCTATGCCTATGCTCCGCCGGGCGGCCTGACCGTCACGACCGACGCTTTCGCCCCCGCCGGCTTCTATGCCGAGGGCCAGACTCTGGCCCATAAGAACTACCGCAATTTCATCCCGCGCGGCATCGTCCAGTATCAGTTCGATCCCGACACGATGTTCTACGCCTCCTACGCCAAGGGCATCAATCCGGCGGGCTTCAACACCCAGTTCCTGACCGGCATGCCGTCGGTCCAGCAGACGGCGGCGGCATCGGGCCTTGCCATCGAAGTCGATCCGGAGAAGCTGGACAACTACGAGATCGGGCTGAAGGGGCGCCTGCTGGGGAAGAGCGTGCGCTACACGCTGGCGGCCTACAGGGCGATCTGGAAGAACCAGATCAACTCGGCGGACGTGGTGTTCTTCGATGCGCAGACCAACACGCCGCAGGTGATCACCGCATTGCGTAACGCGGGCAAGGTCATCATGACCGGGTTCGAGGCTGAAGTCTTCGCCGACGTGACCGACAACCTGTCCATCACCGCCAGCGGCGCGATCAACGCCAGTTCGATCCGCAGCCTGACCGCGCCGTCTTCGACTGCGCTGACCGGCATTACCGACTTCCGGGGCAACGAGAACCCGCTGACCTCGAAGTATTCGGCGGCGGTCAGCGTCAGCTACAGCCATCCGATCCCCGTGGCGGACGGTGCCAAGGCGTTTATTCGCGGTGACCTCAGCTACAAGTCGGGCGTTTACTCGGATGCGTCGAACGTGCTCAAGTCGCCCGACCTGACCCTGGTGAACATGCGCACGGGCATCGAGACCGGCAAGGTCAACGTCGAGGTCTTCGTGAACAACGTGTTCAATACGCACGCCTATACCAGCGTTGCGTTGGGCACTCTGTTCACCAACGACTTCCGCTATACCGGCACCAACACGGCCGCGATCGTCGGCCTGCCGGACCTGCGCACGGCTGGCCTGCGTATCCGCTACAGCTACTGAAAATGACGTCGGCGTCAGGCCCTCCCTGACGTCGGCGCCATGGTGGAGGCTGCCGTTGCCGGTGCGGCCTCCACCACCTTTTGTCGCCGGCCTTTGTTGTCGGGGCATCATCGATGGCGGGTGTGGAAGGATGGTGTTAGAGGCCGCCGCCCCATCAAAGCAGGAATTCAATTCGATGATTCAGCCCGGCGCGACGTTCAAGGACAATCTGCAGAAGCTCCCGCCGATCGATGGGCTGGAGCGCATCGACCTTGTCGCGGTCGATGGAACGGTGGTCGCCAGCATCGAAAACCAGCCCGGCAAGCAGGGGTCGCTCGCCGTGTATCAGCACCTGAAGCAGTGCTTCCCCGCCCTTGACGCCGCAGCGGCCGAGCATGGCCTGGGCGTGTTTGCCGAGCACACGGCCGATGCCCGCAACCGTCCCGGCGCCCATCCCAATATCGACCGCCTGCTGGACATTGCCGCCGGTGGCAGCCCGCTCTCCATCGAGATCATTCCTCAGTCGTAAGGCTGAGGGCGCTTGGACGAACGGCCATGGTGACCGCCGAAATGCCTGAAATACGGCTGTGAACATGGGGTGGCAGCTCGGAGGAGCTGCTGCCCCATGTTCGCGTAATATCATGTGAAACCACCCGAATTCGGGAGATCTGCCTGGAATAGCGTTGCGCTCATCGCAACGAACCTCACGGATTGGCTGCATTGAAGGGCAACCGCGCTCGTGTGACGTTTCTGTCATCCGGCGATGCGGGGACACTTGCTGTCGCGCCGGTTAAAGCACAATCGGGTTGAAAGGGGTTCCATGAAGATCGAGACGAACGCAGCGCTGAGGCTTTTCGTAACCGGCATGATGGCCGGCACCGCGCTGTGCGCCGTGCCCGCGTTCGCGCAGGATACCGCGACGGCCGCTGACAGCTCCGGCGGCGACATCGTCGTCACTGCGTCGAAGCGTACGTCCTCGACCGTTCAGGACACCCCGATCGCCGTGCAGGCACTGGGCGGCGACGCGCTGAAGGACAAGGGCGCGGTCGATTTCGCCGACTTCTACCACGCGATCCCGGCGCTCTCGGTTCAGGATGAAGGTCCGGGCGACAAGCGCTACGTCATTCGCGGCGTCAACTCGGCCGGTGCCAGCACCGTGGGCATGTACCTCGACGAGACCGTCATCACCGGTGAGAACGCGCAGGACGGCGGCGGCCAGGCCCCCGACATCAAGCTGTTCGACATCGACCGCGTCGAAGTGCTCAAGGGCCCGCAGGGCACCACCTTCGGCGCCAGCTCGATGGCGGGCACGATCCGCTACATCACGAAGAAGGCCGATCCCGACGGCGGCGTGAACGGCTACGTCCAGTCGGCCCTGCGCGCCACCAAGGGCGCATCGCTGGGCATGCAGACCGACGGCGCCGTCAACCTGCCGGTCATCCCCGGCGTCCTCGCCGTGCGCGCGTCGGGCTTCTATGCCGACCTGCCGGGCTGGATCGACAACCGCTTCCAGAAGGGCGCCAACGCCGAAAAGAGCAAGGCCGGCCGCCTGACCGCCCGCCTGCAGGCAACGCCCGACCTGACCGTAGACCTCACCGCGATGTACCAGGACGTCCATCAGGACGCGAAGAACTTCTACAACAAGCTGGATTACGACGGCAACGCGCTGCCCTCGAACTATCAGGCCGACGAAGTGCGCGCGCCCTACAGCGACAAGAGCGAAATCTACAACGCGACCGTCAACTACAAGCAGCCCTTCGGTACGTTTACCGGCACCGTCTCGCGCTTCGTGCGTGACACCAGCTTCGTGCGCGACGCCTCGCTGGCGGCGCAGGCGTTCCTTGGCCTGCCGCACGACACCACCGGCCGCAGCGCTCTGAAGCAGGACAAGCACCGCCGGGTGGACAGCGGCGAACTGCGCTTCGCCTCGGACTTCGACGGCCCGTTCCAGATCCTCGTCGGCGGCTTCTTCCAGAACGAGAACCGCTTCTTCAACAGTTCGTGGCCCAAGGCCGATGTGAACGGCAACCTGCCTGCCGATGCCGACATGCTGCTCGACCGCACCGTCGACACCCGCATCAAGGAACGCGCGCTGTTCGGCGAACTCAGCTACGAGATCGTGCCGGACCTGACCTTCACCGCAGGCGGCCGCCTGTTCGACTTCAAGCTTGAGCAGCAGTCGGTCGCCAACGTTGCCTTCGGCGGCGGCACCGGCGCGGGCGCGGGTCCCAAGCTGCACACCAAGGACAACGGCCTGATCGGCCGCTTCAACCTGGCGTACAAGCTGAGCGATCAGGTCAACACGTACGTGCAAGTCGCGCAGGGCTACCGCTCGGGCGGCACCAACGACCAGACCGCCGCCGCCATCGCCAATGTCGTCATCCCCGACGGCTACGGCTCGGACTCGCTGTGGTCCTACGAGTGGGGCGTGAAGACCACGCTGCTTGATCGCAAACTGTTCCTGAACGGCGCAGTCTATTACATCGACTGGTCGGATATCCAGGTCTCGCAGCAGGCGACCGACGGCACCGTGTCGTTCGGCTACACCGGCAATGGCGGCAAGGCCGAGGTCAAGGGCATCGAAATGACGCTCGATGCGCGTCCGGTCCCGGGCCTGCAGATCAACCTGTCGGGCAACTACAACACCGCCAAGCTGGCGCAGGACAACCCCGTCGCGGGCACTGGCAACAAGGGCGACCGCATCCCCTACGTGCCGGAATTCACCGGCGCGGGCAGCGTCAACTACACGACGTTCGTGGACGCACTGGGCGTCGACGCTTCCTTCGGCGCGGACGTGAGCTATCAGGGTTCGATGGCCACCAAGTTCAACCCGGCCATCGACAACTACCAGCCGCTCGACTCCTACTGGCTCGTCGGCATGCACGCCGGCATCAGCAAGGGTCCGTGGCAGGTGAACCTTAACGTCACCAACCTGTTCAACGACCAGACGACGATCAACTACAACGAGATCGTTCCGGGCGTGTACCCGCTGGGCTACTACATGAACCGTCCGCGTACGGTCAGCCTGTCGGGAATGGTGAAGTTCTGATCATGACTGCTGCTTCCAAGTTCGTCCTCGGGTCGCACCAGGTGGCAAACGCATCCCGGAGAGCCTTGCTCTCCGGGATCGCGTTTTGCGCCGTGGCGACCGGTCCCGCTTTCGCGGCCCCGGCTGACAAGCCGTGGCTGGACGCCGCCCGCACGCCCGAACAGCGCGCCGAGCTGGTGGTCGCGGCGATGACGGACGACGAGAAGCTGAAGCTCCTTCAGGGCGATACCGAGCTTGATGCCAACGGCACCGGCGTCAACGCCTGCGTCGGCCACATCAGCGGCATCGCCCGCCTCGGCCTGCCGCGCCTGTGCATGGGCGACGGCCCGGCGGGCGTCGGCAACGGCATGAAGGGCGTGACGCAGTTCCCCGCACCCGTCATGGGCGCGGCGACCTTCGACCGCGATCTGATGACCGCCTACGGCAAGGCGCTGGGCGCGGAGCACGCGGGCAAGGGGCGCAACGTGGTGCTCGCCCCCACCATCAACATCATCCGCACCCCCAAGTGGGGCCGCCTCGCTGAGACGCTGAGCGAAGACCCCTACCTGACCGCGCAGCTGGGCACCGCGATCACCGGCGGCATCCAGTCGCTCGGCCTCATCGCCACCCCCAAGCACTTCGCGGCGAACAATCAGGAATGGCTGCGTCTGGGCGACGGTCCCGCCTACGAGGCGGTGGACGCGATCGTGCCCGAACGCGCGCTGCGCGAGATCTACTACCCCGGCTTCGAGGCGGTGGTGAAGCAGGGCAAGGCCGGCTCGATCATGTGCGCGTACAACCGCGTCAACGGGCACTACGCCTGCGAGAACCCCGGCACGCTGGGCAATCTCAAGCGCTGGGGCTTCGACGGGTTCGTCGTTGCCGACTGGTACTTCGCCCACCGCTCCACCGCGCCCTCGGTGAAGGCGGGGCTGGACATTTCCATGCCCGGCGGCGTCAGCCCCTTCGGGTTCGCCGAGTTCTACGGCGTCAAGGAACTGAAAGCCGCCCGCGCGAGAGGCGCCATCACACAAGCTGACATCGACGGCATGGTGAAGCGCATCGTCACCCCGATGTTCCGCCTCGGGCTCGTCGATCATCCCATCGCGGCGGCCGACGCCAATGCCAACGTGCGCGATCCGGCGCACCTCGTCCTGTCGGAAAAGATCGCCGAGGAAGGCACCGTCCTCCTGCGCAACGAGCGCGGCGTTCTGCCCCTGAAGGCCAAGACGATCGCCGTGATCGGCGACGATGCGGGCGCGAACGTCCAGACGTCCGAACGCTACGGCGGCTTCGTGAAGACCGAGGACGTCGGCACGCTCAAGGCCCCGGTCGATGCGATCAAGGCCGTACTGGGCGACAAGGCAAGCGTGACTTACGCACGCGGGACTCTCGGCATCGCGCCGCTGCCCGCCATGCCCTCCTCGGCCTTCGAGGATCTGACGGCGCGCTATTACGCCTCGCCCGACTGGAAGGGCGAGCCGCTCGTTACCCGCAAGGAAGCGTCGATCGACTACGCCGAGGCTGGTCCCAAGGCGGGCGTGCAGGGCTTGCCCTCGCTGTGGTCGGCGCGCTGGACGGCGGGCTTCGTGCCGCCGAAGACCGGCACCTACCGCTTCTCGCTCAACGGCGGCGGCGAGATCGCGCTGTTGATCGACGGCAAGCGCGTGGCCTACGTGCCCAAGCAGAGCTTCCGCCTCGCCACGCACGGCACCGTCTGGCTGGAAGCGGGCAAGCGCGTGGCGTTGCAGCTTGATTATTCCAACGCGCCGACGCTCTCGGCCAACGAACTGCGCCTCGGCTGGCAGGCTCCGGATCGGGCGCTGATCGACGAGGCCGTCGCCGCCGCGAAGAAGGCGGAAGTGGCGGTGGTCTTCGTCGCCGATCACGTTTCCGAAGGCGCGGATCGCACCGACCTCAAGCTCCCCGGCGATCAGGACGCGCTGGTCGAGGCGGTCGCGGCTGCCAACCCCAACACCGTCGTCGTGCTCCACACCGTCGGGCCGGTGCTGATGCCGTGGCGGGACAAGGTCGCGGGCATTCTCGCTGCCTGGTATCCGGGCGAGCAGGCAGCCGATTCGATCGCCGCGCTGCTGACCGGCAAGGCCAATCCCTCGGGCAAGCTGCCGGTGACGTTCCCGGCGGACGAAGTGAACGGCCCCGCCGACCAGCCCGCCCGCTACCCCAGCATCGGCACCACCGCGCGCTATGATGAGGGCATCCTTGTCGGCTACCGCTGGTACGACGCCAAGGGCATCGCGCCGCTCTATCCGTTCGGCCACGGCCTGTCCTACACGAGCTTCGCCTACAGTGGCCTGAAGCTGACGAAATCGGGCGATGGTTGGTCGGTGCGTGCCACCGTGCGCAACACCGGCAAGGTCGCGGGCGACGAAGTGGCGCAGCTTTACGTCTCGATGCCCGCCGCCGCCAACGAACCGCCGCGCCAGCTCAAGGGCTTCGCGCGCGTCTCGCTGCAGCCGGGCAAGTCGGCCACGGTCGCATTCCCGCTGGACCGCCGCGCCTTGTCCTACTGGGACGAGACCACGCACGACTGGCAACTGGCCAAGGGCGGCTACCGCGTCCAGATCGGCTCCAGTTCGCGCGACCTGCCGCTGGGCAAGGACTTCGATCCGGCGCGCTGACCTGCTAGGGACTGGCTTCGTCATTGCGAGCGAAGCGAAGCAATCCAGAAGCGGCCCGGCGCTGCCCCCGGATTGCCGCGCCCCTTCTGGGCTCGCAATGACGAGCGGTGTGCGAGTCCCAAAGGAGTTCGATTTGTCCGAAGCCGGAATGCGATACCTGCTGGAAGCGCTCAGCGCCGGATCGATGCGCGCGGCGGGGGATCGGCTCAACGTCGCGCCGTCCTCGATCAGCCGCCAGATCGCGCAGTTGGAGAGCCAGTACGGCCTCGCCCTGATCGAGAAGGGCCGGCGCGGCGTGCGGCTGACCCATGCGGGCGAGATCGTCATCGCCCACTACCGCAACCAGCTGGCCGACCGCGAGGCGCTGCGCGCCAAGCTGGAGGAACTGCGCTCCGTCCGCACGGGCCAAGTGACGGCAGCGATCGGCGACGGTTTCGCGGGCCAGAGCTTCACCTCGATCGTCAGCCAGTTCTCGCAGGCGAACCCGCTGATCCGGCTGGAGATCCTCACCGGCTCCACCACCGAGATCCTGCGCATGATCGCGGATGACGAGGCCCATTTCGGGCTCGTCTTCTCGACCCCGAACGACATGAAGATCCACGTCCGCTCGGTGATCGCGCAGCCGCTGATGGCGATCATGTTGCCCGACAACCCACTGGCCGCACAGCCCAGCGTCACTATTGCAGAGCTGGCGGGGGTGCCGCTGGTGCTGCCGCCCGCCCACTTCCGCATCCGCCAGATCCTGAGCGCGGCGGAGGCCAATTCGAAGACCTATTTCCAGCCCGCGATCACCTCCAACTCGATCCACGTCATGCAGGACATGGTGCGCGCCGGGATCGCCGTTGCCATCCTGCCGCAGATTTCCGTATGGTCCGAACTTACCGAGGGCGCGATGGTCAGCGTGCCGATTGCCGACGACAGCATCGAGGAAACCACCACCAGCCTCGTCCTGCGCTCCGGCCGCCAGCTGGAAGGCGCCCCGCTGCGTCTGCTCAAGCGTATCGAGGCGCAGCTGCGGCAGTGGAACCGGCCGGTGGGGCGGGAACGGTGATGTCAGGTTACCTTCGGATCGTCATTGCGAGCGCAGCGAAGCAATCCAGGGCAGTATGAGGTCGCCCTGGATTGCTTCGCTACGCTCGCAATGACGAGATGGGTGGAAGGTAATCATACGGGTCGGCGTTTCGTTTTTCGCAACGTTTCGAGCATTGATTCGTCATTGAATGCAACGTTGACGGCGTCCACGCTGCTCATTGCAACATCCGAGAGCACTGATGACTGACCCGACCGACAACCCCGAAGACACCGGCCTGTCGCGCGCCGACCTGCTGCTGTTGCTGCCGTTCGTGTGGCAACTGGGCTTCGCACCGTGGGCCAACGGCGTCGAGTGGGCGCCGCTGGGCCTGCCGTTCGGGATGGTCTGGCAGATGGCGGGCATCCTCTTCGCTACCGCCGTTATGGGCCTCCGCTTCATGCTGGACGCGCGCAATAAGGAGGGCGGAGCATGATCCTCTCGCTCATCCTGCTGATCGTGTGCGGCACTGTCGCCGGATCGATGCTCTACGGTCGCCGCAAGCAGAAGCGCGCGCAGACCATGGAGGAGTGGGCTCTCGGCGGCCGCAAGCTGGGCACGCTGGTGTTCTGGTTCCTCAACGCCGGTGAGATATACACGACGTTCGCCGTGCTCGGCATCTCGGGCTTTGCCTGGGCTTACGGCGCGCCTGCCTATCTGGCGTTCTGTTCGGTCTCGCTGTCGGCGGCGCTGGGGTACTGGCTGACGCCGATGATCCATGCCTACGGGCGGCGCCATGGCCTCGTGACGCAGGCGGACTTCTTCGCGCACCGCTATCAGGCGCGCTGGCTGGGCATTTGCGTCGCAGCGGCGGGGCTGATCGCGCTGGTGGTCTACGTCCAGATCCAGGTCACCGCGCTGACCCTGGTGGTGCGCCTTGCTGCAGGGCCTTGGGTGAGCCAGGGCGCGGCGGCGGGCTTCTCGGTCGTGCTGATGCTGCTCTTCGTGTTCCTCGCGGGCCTGCGCTCCGCCGCCTTCGCTGCGGGCGTAAAGGACGTGCTGATGCTGATCGTGGTGATCGTGCTGGCCTGGACCGTCGCGAGCGTGGTGGGCGAGGCCTCGGTGCTCGACGTCTTCCGCACCGTTGGCGAGCGCTTCCCCGAGGCCACCCGCTTCCCCGGCCTCAAGCCCGAACTCGGCCTCGACGTGACCTGGCTGGTGACCTCGGCAATCAACGTGGCGCTGGGGACGTACATCTTCCCGCACATGTTCCAGCTGTGCTACTCGGCCGACAGCGGCACGACGATCCGGCGCAATGCGGTGTTCCAGCCGATCTACTCGCTCTCGTATTTCTTCATCATCCTGCTCGGCTTCGCGGCGCTGCTGGCCGGGACCAAGGCGCCCGGCGGCGACCCCAATTCGCTGCTGCTGGCCTTCGTGGAGCAGCGCTATCCGGCCTGGATGCTCGGCGTGCTGGCGGGGACGGCCTCGCTGCTGGCGCTCGTGCCCGGCTCGGTGCTGCTGCTGACCTGCGGCTCGATCTTCGGCCGCAACATCGTGCGCCCGCTGGTTCCGACCATAGACGACCGCACCGAACTGCTCGTCTCGCGCCTCGCGATGGTCGTGTTCGCCGCGATCGCGCTTTACCTGACTTTGGGTGCGAGCGGCTCGCTGGTCGAGATCGGGCTGTCCGCCTATGCAGCGATCGGTATGCTGGCGCCGGGCGTCTACTGCGCCTTCCTGCTGCGCCGCACCAGCGCCGCCGCCGTATTGTGTGGATTGCTGACGGGCTATGCCGTGCTCTGGGTGCCCGCACTGTCGAGCCTCGCTGCCGGGTGGTTCCCGCACTGGGAGATCGGCCTCGTCGCGCTGGTCGCCAATGCCGCGGTCACCGTGGGCCTGTCTCTGGCAAGCCCGCGCAAGGTGCTCGTCGCCCAACCCGCCTGACGACACTGAGGCGCAAGACAACGCCGCGTCCGGTCCCGACCGGGCGCGGCGTCTTCGTGTCCGGGCCATGTCCGACGTTGCGGCCAGCGCAACGTTTTCGCCCGATGCGCGCCATTGTTGGAAAACAACCCCGCTGGCATCGATCGTCTGAAGGCAGAGAGCGGGACAAAGATCGCGCCGCTGCAGCAGGAATTTCCGCAGGTCAGGAACAAGGACGAAGCAATGACGGTCAGCAAGCGGTCACGGGTGAACTGGCAGGGCTATATCCCCGCGATCACGACCCCCTTCATCGACGAGGACACCCTCGACGAAAAGGGCCTCGGCCTGCTGCTGGAATGGCTCGTCGATCAGGGCATGCACGGCCTTGTGCTGGCCGGTACCACCGGCGAATGGACCAGCATGCGCCCCGACGAGCGCAAGCGCCTGTTCGCGCTGGCGGGTGCCCAGATGGCGAAGAAGGTGCCGCTCATCGCGGGCTGCTCCAGCTTCACCGCGCGCGAGACGATCGCTTATGCGCAGGCCGCCGCCGAGGCCGGTTTCGAGGGCGTGCTCATCACCCCGCCGCCTTACGTGCGTCCGCTGCCGAACGAGATCGTGGCGTTCTACGAGGAAGTCGGCGCCGCCATCGACCTGCCGATCTGCGTCTACAACTGGCCTCCGGGCACCGGCATCGACATGCCGCTGGAGACGCTGCGCCGCCTTGCCGACATCGACGCGATCGTCGCCATCAAGCAGTCCACCCCGCGTTTCACGCACTTCGCCGAGACCGTTTTCGCGCTGGGCGAGCAGGTCCGCGTGTTCGGCTATCCGATGGACGAACTGGGCCTGACGATGCTGCGTGTCCACGGCGGCGACGGCACGATGGGCGCGGGCGGCGTGCTCGGCCGCAACCAGACCGGCTTCTACGACAAGCTGTGGGCCGGTGATATCGAAGGTGCCCGCGAATGCGGGCGCAAGGACCGGGTGCTGATGGAGGAATGGTATACGCCGGACCTCGTCGGCCGCTTCGGTTCCGGCCCGGCGATCCTCAAGGCCGCGCTCGATGCGATGGGTCTGCCCGGTGGCCCGGTGCGCAAGCCGCTGATCGACGTCACCGGCAAGGACCGCGAAAGCATTGCCGAGACGCTGCGAAAGCTCGATATGCTCTGACCATGAGCATGCCGACGACGACCCACTGCGATATCCTGATCGTCGGCGGCGGACTCGTCGGCTGCGCTACGGCCTGGCACCTTTCCCGCTTGAGATTCAAGGCCTTGCTGGCTGAGCGGGGGCACCTCAACGCGGGTGCCTCCGGGCAGAACGCGGGCTCGCTGCACTTCCAGATCGAGCGGCGCTTCCTCGAACAGGGCGAGAAGGCCGCCGCCGACGGGGCGCGCATCGTCTCGCTCAACCGCCTCGCGATCGAGGAGTGGAAGGGCATCGAGGAGATGCTCGGCCGCCCCCTCGACGTCGCCATGCACGGCGGACTGATGGTGGCCGAGACCGAGGCGGAGATGGACCTCCTTGCCTTCAAAGTGGCCCGCGAGAACGAACTTGGCTTGCCCACAAGGGTACTCAACAGCACCCAACTGCACCATAAGGCCTCCGCACTGTCCCCCAACCTTGCCGGAGCCGCTTGGCTGAAGGACGAAGGCCATGCCAACCCGCGCATCCTCGTCGATGCCTTCGCCGATGGCGCGCGGGGGCAGGGGGCGTTGGTGAAGACCGGCACCGCGCTTGCCGGACTCTCGATGCAGCGCGACCGGACCTACCGTGCCACGCTGCACGGACCCGACGGCGAGATCACGGTGAACACGCCGCGCGTGCTGTTGGCGGCGGGGCATTGGGTGCCGCGCCTTGCCGGGCTGCTCGGGCTCAACGTGCCGCTCTATCCCGCGCCGCTGATGATGAGCGTGACCGATCGGACCGAGCCGGTGCTCCCTTACCTCATCCAGCACGTCGGGCGGCGGCTATCGATGAAGCAGACCGAGGACGGCAACTTGCTGATCGGCGGCGGCTGGCCCTCGCGCCTTGCGAAGCGCGCCGACGGCACCCCCGATCTCGACCGCCCCGCGATTGTCGAGCCTGCCAACTTGCGCGCCAATCTGGAAGTCGCCGCGCGGGTCATGCCGGGGCTGGCCGAGCGCTCGCTGCTGCGGACATGGACCGGCACCACCTGCATTTCCGCCGATCAGCTTCCGATCGTCGGTGAGGTCGCCGCCGCGCCGGGGCTGTTCGTCGCGGCGGGCGGATCGCTGTTCACGCTCGGCCCGGTGCTGGCGCGGCTGCTTGCGCGTACCATCGCGGAAGGCGCCGCGCCGGAGGAACTGACGATGTTCACGCCGCGCCGCTTCGCGCACCTCGATGCCTTCGCGGTGTTGCCGTGAAGCGCGTCGAACAGGGCGTCACCCGGCCCGCGCCGATCGCGGTGGAACTCGACGGTGCGCAAGTCATGGCGCACCCCGGCGAGACGGTGGCGGTTGCCGTGCTATCCGCCACGCCGCGCTTTCGCGACGACCGCTCTGGTCGCGCGCGGGGAATGTTCTGCAACATGGGCACCTGCAGCGAATGCACCGTCTGGGTCGCGCGCGGGGATGCGCCATGGCGGCGCCTGCGCGGCTGCCTCGTGCCCGTAGAGCCGGGCCTGCGCATCCGCACCGAAAGGCCGGAAGCATGAGCACTTACGACGTCGCCATCGTTGGCGGTGGTCCGGCAGGCCTCGCCGCTGCGGAGCGGACGCTGGCGGCGGGCCTCTCGACATGCGTGATCGACGAGCAGCAGCGCCCCGGCGGCCAGATCCTGCGCCAGCCTCCCGCGACGTTCTCCGTCCCCGGATGGCTCGGCGGCGCGCCTTATCGCAAGAGCCGCGCGCTGCTGGACCGGGTGAGCGGCGACGCGCGGCTGCAATGGCTGGGTGGCCGCTCGGTGCTGGGCGTCATGCCTGACGGCGAAGGTTTCGCGCTGACCCTCTCGGGCACGGCGGGCGGTATCGAACAGGTGCAGGCGCGGCGGGTGCTGGTGGCCGGGGGCTGCTACGACATGCCGGTGGCGCTGCCGGGCTGGACACTGCCCGGCGTCATGAGCGCGGGCGCGGTGCAGACGCTCATCAAGGCGCAGCAGGTGCTGCCCGGCCAGCGCGTGGTCCTGTTCGGCACTCATCCTCTGATGATCGTCCTCGCGCAGCAGATCGTCGAGGCCGGCGGAGACGTCGCGGCCGTCTGCTTCGCGCAGCCCTTCGCGGCGATGGCGCGCACGGCGCTGGCGCATCTGCCGCGCGCCCTGCGCACGCCGGGGCCGCTGCTTGCCGCTGCAGCCGGGATCATGGCGGTGCGCCGGGCCGGGGTGCCTGTTCGCTACGGTGCGCAGGCGTTGCGCTGCGAAGGCACCGACGCGGTGGAGCGCGTCGTCTTCAGCAACGGCGAAAGCATCGCCTGCGACGTCGCCGCGATGTGCTACGGCTTCCTGCCGCAAGCCGACCTGATCCGCCAGATCGGCGCCGAGGTACGCTCGTCCGACCCCGCCGGAGGCTGGGAAGCCATCCACGACGCATCCATGCGCGCGACCGTGCCGGGCCTCTACGTCGCGGGCGAGACCACCGGTGTCGCGGGCAGCGATGCGGCGATGGCCGAGGGCGCGTTGGCGGGGCTGGCCATCGCGCAGGACGCGGGCGCGCTGTCGGACGGGGAAGCGGCTGCGGCTATACGCAAGCCTCGGGCCGAACGGCAGGCGATGCAGGGCTTCATCGATCTTCTGCGGAGTGTCGCCGATCCCCGCCCATGGCTGCCGGAGCCGGAGCCGGAAACCCTGCTCTGCCGGTGCGAGGACATCTCCGCCGGGACTGTCGATCGAGCGATTGCCGATGCCTTGGAAGTCGGTCCCTCGTTCGGGGCAAGCGCGATCAAGCTGCGCTGCCGGGCGGGCATGGGGCTGTGTCAGGGCCGGACCTGCGAGCACGCGCTCGTGCGCCGCATCGCCTCGGCGCGGGGCTGCGCGGAAGCCGAGGTCACTGGCTTCCGTCCGCGCTTCCCCGCGCGTGCGGTGTCGGTGGCGGACTTGCTGGAAGGCGCGACATAGAGCACCTCGCGGTCCACACGCCGTCATTGCGAGCGCAGCGAAGCAATCCAGGGCAGTATGAGGCCGCCCTGGATTGCTTCGCTGCGCTCGCAATGACGACGTTTGGGGATGCGTAGGATCTGATTCGCTTACGTTGCGTCCATCGCAACATCTTCGCTCAGTCCACGCCATTGCCGGAACACCCATGCGGCGTAGGCTGGCCGCTTCCCAGCCGGAGATTCCCATGACCGACGCCGCGTCCGACCGCCCCATCTTCATCGAGGCCGACCACGTATCCTGGACCGTGGCCGATGCCGACGCCGTCGCGCAGTGGTACAAGGATGTCTTCGGCGCCACCGAACTGTTCCGCATGGGCCCGCTCGACGCCGCCGATATCCCGGTCGGCGAGGACGGCCGCGACTGGATGGAAAGCCACGTCAATGTGCCGGGCGCCTGCCTGACGCTCATCATGCTCAAGCTGACGGCGAACCTCAACTTCCAGCTCGTCCAGTACGACAAGCCCGCCGATCGCTCCGCGACCCTGCCGCGCAATTGCGATGCGGGCGGCCACCACCTCGGCATCAAGGTGGACGATGTGGAGAAGGCCAAGGCTTACCTCGCCGCCCACGGCTGCACGCCGATGGAAACCATCGACATCACCGAGGGGCCGCTGGCGGGCAAGAAGAACCTCTATATCCTCGACCCCTGGGGCCACCAGCTCGAGATCGTCGACTGACCTTTCCTGACAGGAGCCTGCCATGACCAGCACCCGCATCAATCCCGAGACGCTCTATCCCAGCGTCCAGTACGGTTTCTCGCACGCCACGCTCGACGAGGCGACCGGCACCCTGCACCTCTCGGGCCAGGTGGCCTGGGACAAGGACTACAACGTGGTTGGCGGATCGGACGTGGGCCTTCAGGCGCGTCAGGCGCTGGCGAACATCAAGGACGTGCTGGCTTCGCAGGGCGTCGGCCCTGAAGCGGTGCTGCGCCTGCGTACCTTTATCGTGAACTACGACGTCTCGATGCTGGCCGCGATCGGGCCGGAATTGGGTGCGTTCTACGGTGATGTAGTGCCCGCCTCGAACACCGTGGTCGGTGTCTCGGCGCTGGCGATGCCCGAGTTCCTGATCGAGATAGAGGCCATCGCTACGGTGAAGTAAGCCGCACTCGTCGTCCCGGAGCAAGTCCGGGACGACGATCATCACGGCACGTTGTCCCGCAGCCGCATCCAGCCCGGCGCCTCGACACAGACCCCCGCGCCGACGGCGAGGTTGTCCGCCGCGAGCCACTGCACTGTCTCGTCCTGAGGCTTGCCTTCGGAGACCACGCGGATGCCGATGCGCGCCAGCGTGATGGCGTTGGCATTGGCGTGCAGGAACCGCCCGAGCCAGCCCCAGATACGGATGCCTTCGTGGAAGCGGCGGTCGTTGCCGGGGGCGAAGTCCAGTTCGTTCTCGTTCACCCGCACCTGCGCGGCATTGCCCACGTAGATGCCGTGACCGCCCCACAAGTACTCGACCGGCAGGCGCAGCGCCATGCGATTGGCGATGACGGCGACGCTGGCGAAGTCCCGGTGGTCCCCGGGGCCGTCGCCCTCGCGGGCCAGCGCGACGTGGACGCCTTCGAGGAAGGCGGCGATGTCGTTGCGGGCGATGCGGGTTGTCCGGCCTTGACCACCGGCGACGACGATCGCCTGTCCGCCGACCACGCCGAGACCTTTGCGCAGTCGCTCGAACCACGCCGCGACGGCGGGGAACTTGGCGCGCAGGTCGGGATCGGCGACGAAGCGGCGGGTCAGGTCAGCGATAGCGTCCCAGGTGCGCTCCTCGGTTTCGGCCGTGATCTCCTGCGCGAATTCGCGGGCGATGCGGATCCAGGTTTCCTGATCGATCTCGGATTCGAAGGCGACGCGCCATTGCCCGGCAGGAATGGTGATCAGGCCCTTGCCATCCGTGGCAGCGGGTTTCGGGGCCTCGGCCACGGTCATCTCGCCGCCGCGGATGAGGTCGCCGAGCAGTTCGGGCGATAGCTGGATGCCGGTCTGTCGCCCCATGACCTTGCGCACCCGGTCGGCAGGCGCGCGGAAGGCGGACGTGGCGGACGTGTCCGCCAGAGCCTTGTCGGTCAGGCGGCGCATATAGGCCTGCACCGCGTCGGTGCTGGCGGTGTCGGCGACGGCGGGCGGTTCGGCGGCGACCAGCTTGCGCCATTCGGGCGCCTCGACCATCGAGGCCATGCTCACCGCGTATGGTCCGACGAGGACTGCATTGCCCGGCACCGGCGTGCGCGTCTCGGCCGGGGCGAAGTCGCGGGCAAGGTGCCTTGCCAGCATCCCGTGGCGACGCGGATCGGCGGCGAGTTCCTCCAGCGTGAACCGCTCGGGCAAGGGAGAGACGCGCAGGCGGTTGCCCTCGATAACGGAGTCGATGGCGTCGGTGACCAGCACGCCGTCCTGCCCGAAGCCGCAGGTGAAGGCGCAATCCACGATCCGCACGAAGCTGACCGGAACGGGCTTGCCGTCGCGCTGCGTGCCGGACACGGTCACGCAGGTCCGCTCGTTTCCGCGCGCGGTGCCGCACGTGACGGTCAGGTCCTCGAGCGTCACGGTATCGACCCCGATGGCGGTGATCGCGCCCCGGCGGCGGGGCTTGTGGTCGAGGAGATCGGCGATCGCGGCGATGGTCAGCTCGCGCATCGAGAGGCTGGCGCAGTCGATGAACTCCAGTGCGCTCTCCCCCTCGCTGCACAGCACCTGGCTGGCCGCTCCGCCGCCGTGGATGACGACGTGGCCGAGGCCGGTCAGGATCACCGGCTCCCTGGTCTCGAACCGGCCCTGCCGGAAGCAGATGGTGACGTCCTCGCCCTTGGGCAGTTCGCTCAGGGTCTTCACCCAGTCGGTGCCGGGCGAGAGCGTGACTTCCACGCAGCCGCCGCCGACCCGATTGGCCAGTTCCTCGATTGCGCGCTGGACGGTGACGATCCCGGCGAGGCTGGGCGTGGCCGCCGGGTCGTAGGACACGCGCGCGGCGGTGGAGAGGCTGGCCCCGAAGGTGACGGCAAGGCCCACCCGCGCATCGGTGGAATCGATGAGTTCGGCGCGGACCTGCTGGGTCGCGGTAGCGGCGTCGAGTGCCCAGGCGACGGTCGCCTCGCCCTTGTCGTCGGTGAGGGCGATGACGCTGGAGAAGCCGCTCGCGGGCGGGATGACGTTGAGCCCCCCGCTGCCCGACAGCACCGTGAAGCGCACGCGGGCATTCTGGACCGGCATGGTCCCGCGAAACACGCCGACACGCAGCAGGTCGGCGAGGGGACACAGGCGCGTCGGCTGGGTCGGATCGGGCAGCGCCTCTTGCCCGTCGCCGCCGAGTAGCGCCAACTGGCGCATCCGGGTGAGCGGCGGGAACAGAGGGCGGCAGTCGCCCACGATAGTCCACGCGCCGCCGGTGCAGTCGAGCACGGCGAGGCGGGCATAGGCATGTTCGATGCCTTGCGGTGACTGCTGTGCGGGGGCACCGCCGCTCTCGGGCCAGTCAATCCCGCTGCCGCTGCGGGCAGGGATCACCCACCAGTCGCCCGAGCGATAGGCGCCCCCGGCGAGGAAGGCGACCTCCAGCCCGCTTTCCAGCGGCAGGAAACCGTCGTTGGTGCCGGGCACGGTGATGGCAACGGCACCGGGCGAATCCCACGCGCGGACCTTGGGATTGCGACCGAAGGAGTTGATCGCGATCGGCCCGTCGGCAGTCGGCGCGTCGAGCCGGACGCGGTTGCCGGTCAGGCTGACGATGCGCACCAGCGTTCCGGGGCGGCCGGCAAGTTCGGCGTCGTCGTCGATCAGTTCGATCCACTGGCCGGGGCTCAGGCCGCTTACCGCGTCGCGGCCGGTCTCGGCGAGGGTCAGGGTATCGCCATTGCTTTCCAGCCAGCGCGTGGCGAAGGCAGCATTGTCGCGCGACCACTTGAAGGTCGCCCCTCCGCCTGCCGTGCCGGGCTTGTGGATCTCGACGCGGTAGAGGTGGTTTTCGAGCCGCTGATAGCCTGCGGTCTCGGGAAAGGCGCAAGGGTTGGTCTCGGCGTCGGCGGGCTTGCCGCGCGCGGCGATCGTGCCGTTCGGGCGCTGGATGAAGGAGGTCCACCCCGGCACTGCCGCGTCGCAGGTCACCGCGCCGTCGCCCGCATCGCCTGCTCGAAGGAAACCGACCTGCTCGACCACCTGCAGCCGCGTCGTGGTATCCACGCCCAGCGCTTCCTCGACGAGTTCATCGTCCTCGATCGCGGTGACGTGGCGGTGCCAGACGTCGACGAAGGCGATGTAGCGCCCGTCCGCCGGGCTGGCCGAGCGGCTGCCATCGGCCGCGATGAAGACCGGGGCTCCTGCAGGCAGGAAGGGCTGCGCGTCGTGAAGGAACTTGCCGGGGTTCACGCAGCGCACGCCATCGACGTAGAGCGTGCCCGCGCCGACCCCCAGCTTGCCTGCCGCCTCGACGGTGATCGCGAACCCGGCATCGCCCTGCGGCGCGCCGGATGGGCCGATCAGGTCTGCGGCGGTGCGCCTGTCGCGGTGGAGCTGGATCGCGCTGGCCTCGTTACTGTCGACGTCGAGCGCGACGCGGCCCTGTTGCAGCAGGACGGCCTCGTACTGGCGGGCGGGATCGAACCGCAGCCGGGAAAAATCGCCTTTCATTCGTCCTTCTCCTGCATGATCAGCTGGCCGGCAGCAGTCCGGCTTCGAGGCCGAGGCCCAGGTATTCGTCGAGCGCGATGGCAAGGTTGGCGCGGCGCTGCGGCTCCTCGAGGAAGCGCCAGACGCCCATCGGACCGCCGTTCGCCGCGCCTTGCGTCAGCGCGGGATCGCTGCCCCACGAGAGGCGCGCGAAACCTGCAGCGCCCGGCTCCAGCGTCTCGAAGGCGAGGCCCAGACGCGCGGCGATGGCGGCCTGATCTGCGGCCGCGCCGGCTTCGCGAATGGCGAGGTCGGGCTGGCAGCGGAACTGGCGCGGGCCAGTGGAGCCGGGAGGCACCAGCGAGTAGCGCAGGCATCCCACCTGCCGCCGCGTCGCCGCGAGCGTGCGGGCGAAGATGCAGTCGCTGGCGGTGATCGAACGCACCTGTGTCTGGCCGAGAACGGTCGCTCCTGCGAGTGCCGCGCGCGCTCCGGGCATCGTTAGAGCGCCGAGCACCACGCTTTCCGTCACGTCCAGCCCCGGCACCGTCGCGGGCGCGGAAAGAGCGGGCAGGACGCTGCGGCGCAGGGTCACGTTCAACCGGTCATGGTCCCCGGCGATGGTGAGGCCGTCCGCGCCGAGCACGGTGCTGTTGGACACGACCAGTTCGCCGAGGTTCGCGGACCCGTCCGCCGCCACCCTGAGCGCGCCGCCGACCAGCAGGCCGTCGATCACCAGCGCGCCGGGATCGAGCGCATCGGCCGGAGCGGTCCCGGTGACGGCAATGTCGCCGGTCACGCAGGCGCGCCGGTCGCGGGCGGTGAGGGAGCCGGGGCGAAGGTCGCTGCCGCCGCCCTCGCGCGGGGTTTCCGGCCAGTCGGCGCTAGCGAGGAGCAGCAGGCTGCCGCGGGGCAGGGCGATCGTGCGGGGGCCGGTCAGGTCCTCGTCGAAGCGGTCGTTGTCGAGCAGGACGATGGCGCCCACTGTCCCGGCAGGCTGGGCGTTCCACAAGGCCACGGCCTCGGCCACGCTGGCGAGCATGATTCCCGGAAGCGGAGCGCGGCGACGGCTGACGCCGACCTGCCAGGTGATCTCGCGCCCGCCGAGCAGCGTGGCGATTGCGGTGCTGCGATCGTAGGGGCCGCCGCCGAGGTCGCCCGGCGCCGCGAGGGCGTGGCTGACGTGGACGCCCGCAGGCTCCACGCCCTCGGGAAAGGCGATGCGGCCGCGCACCGGGTCGAAGGCGGCAGTGATGGCCCGGGTCACGGTGCTTCCCGTGGCATCAAGGTAGTCGAGCGTCGCAGGAGGTCGTCGCCATCCGCGCGCGTCGGCCACGTCATGCAGGTCCGCGCTGGCCAGTTCGGCGGAGGGCACCGCGACGAAGGCATCGCCCATGCTGGCTTGCACCCAGAGTTGGACCGGTGGGCGATCGTCGAACCACAGCGGCGTGGGCGTGCGTCCAGCCGCCATGTCGGCGCGCATGGCTTCCAGTTCGAGATACAGCCTGCGCCGGTCGAGTAGAGTGGGCAGGTCGGCCTCGCCCGCCGGAACGTCGGCAGCAAGCGGGCTTGGCGGGTTCCACAAGGGCAGTTCCCGCCCCGCAGGATCGCAAAGGAAGCGCCCCGGTCCGGCAGGCGCGGCTTCCACGGCGGCAAGCGGGTAGACCTGCTGGCGCCACGCGAAGATGCCGATGTTCGGCACGTTGTAGCGGCCCCGCCCGCGCGCGATGGGGCGGATGTCGAGCGTGTGCGGCAGCGCGTCGAAGGCGGTGTCGTGGCGGCGCATCCGCTCCGCTTCGCGCACTGCGGCGGTAGCGGGCGCGTCGAGGCGCAAGTGGCGCAGCGCCTGCGTGGTGGCGAGGCGGCGGAACATCTCGGCCGGCACGGCGGGCCAGCCCGTCGTCGCGCGGGTCAGGGTGCCGATGATCCCCAGCGTGCCCTTGCGCCGCCGCAGGCCGACGGTCTGCGCCACCCATGCACGCTCGGAGAAGTTCTCGGTCGGGGTCAGCGCCCGCACGGCGAGGAGGTCGGCGATGTAGGGCACCGCCCATTCGGGGCAGGTCTCGATGAACCAGCTCTCGCTCAGTTCCTCGATGGCGCGGGCGACGCGGTCGGCCTCCCCGCCCATGATGTCGAACAGCGCGGTGACTGCTCCCCCGGCATTGAGGTCGGCCTCGCGCAGATAGGCGGGCAAGGCGGCGTATAGGCGATCTGCATCCATGCGCATCATTGCACCTGCGTCAGCTGGAGGGCGGCGGGATCGATCGTCAGCAGTTCCGCGCCCTGCCACCCGTTGCCGAGGCGCGCGGCGATGGCCGCGGGAAGGACGGGGGCAACCGAGGCGGACTGGTCCTGCCGGTGGAAGCGGGTGAACCGCGCGGCGGCCACGCCGTCGACCGCGTGCAGCACGGCGGAGACTTCGGCGAGGCTGGCGGGATGGGCGAAGGCGCGCGCCGCAAACCCGAAGGCGGTCAGCAGCGCCTCGCGCGCGGCGGCCATGACCACGGCGGCGACCGCGTCGGCGGCAAGTACCAGCCCGGCGTGCAGGACAAATCGGCGCGATCGATAGGGGGCGAGCGCGATCGGCAGGCCGTGGCGTTGCCCGGCATAGTCCCCGCCGCTGCGCACGGCGGCGATCGATTGCTCCAGGTTGTCGAACAGGGCGTCGCCGGGCAGGGGGGCGCCGCCGCGCGTGTCGGCGATTGTCAGGACGACGGCGCGCAGCGTCCGGTCGCGTACAAGGGTGGCGTCGGCCTTGCCGATCCCGGCGAACGTGCGCGCATAGTCCGCCGCGTCGGCGAGGCTGACTATGCGGGCCATCGTGCGCACGGTGCTCGGCGCATTGGCGCGTGCGGTGGCGAGGGTCTCGGGGTCTTCGGCGCCCGATGCAGGGAGCGGGTTGATCACGCCCGAGAGTCCGGCGGGCCGCTGCAGCGGCTGGCTCAGCTGCCCGGCCCTGAGCATCCCGACAAGGCCGGTGCCGATGCGGTAGCGGGCGATCAGGTTGCCCTTGCCGCTCGGCGGGCGCGCGCCGGTCACGCCGTCGCCGAACTGGATGGTGACGGTGCCGTCGTCGGCGGTGCGGGTGGTGAACACCCGGTCGCGCGGGCCTTTGCCGACGAAGTCCGCGACTTCGCGCCAGCGGGCGGGTCCGATGCGCAGTTCCAGCGTGCTCGCGCGGCCGAGCGGCGTGGGGGCCGATACCCAGGTCAGCGGCTTGCCGGGCAGCGCCACGGCCTGGAAAGCGAGCGTTGCATCGCCGTTGCCGATGGCGTCCTCGCGCGTTTCGCCGTGGCTGGCGGCGACGACGTTGGCGTTGATCCGCAGGCTGCGCGGCGTGAGCGGCGGGTCGATCTCGGCGGTAAAGGTCAGGCGGGTGGCGTCCCGCGCCGGGGGAGCGAGTTGCGGCGCGTCGCCGCCCGCCGCGACCGTGCCGATCTGGGCGATGGTGAGGATGCGCGCGGCCGCCGCGCCGCTCGCGGCCTCGGAGCCGGTCAGGGCGACGCGCTGGCCGACCGAAAGCCCGGTAACGTGGCGGCTTAGCGTCACGCTCTTGCCGCTGACGGTTTCGGTCACCGGCGTCATCGCCCAG
Source organism: Novosphingobium sp. HR1a (assembly GCF_015594425.1). Taxonomy (NCBI): domain Bacteria; kingdom Pseudomonadati; phylum Pseudomonadota; class Alphaproteobacteria; order Sphingomonadales; family Sphingomonadaceae; genus Novosphingobium; species Novosphingobium sp. HR1a. Next base: position 15,430 of record NZ_JABXWS010000062.1, on the reverse strand, counting down.
CCGAGCAATTCGCTGACGCCGTGCACGGTGGTCGAGCGCGGCGAGAAGGCCGTCATCGCAGGGCCGCTCAGCTTCAGGCGGGTGACCTTGCCGGACATGCCGAAATCGCTGACGCTGATCTCGCTGGCTTCGGTGACCTTGTAGGTCTCCATAGTCGTCCCGGCGCGCAGCACGACCCAGCTTCCCGCCACGAAGCGTTCGTAGACCTGGTCGAGATCGACATAGTCGCGGGTGGCGGGGAACGGCGCATCGGCCCAGCTGGAACGCCTGCGCGCATAAAGGCCGGGCGCGAGCTTGCGGGTGGTGTCGAACTCGATGATCTCGCTGATGTCGTCCAGGATGCCGCCGTAGCCGATCGCGCTTACGGCGGTGTCGCCGATGCCGCCCACGATGGCCCGCTTGATCGCCTTAGCCTCCAGCGCGGCTGTGGCGATCGGCAGGAATTCGCCGACGCGCAGGGCGAGGGGCAACGACTCCCACGCGGGCGCATTGTGCCCGAACAGGCTGGCGCGCTGGCGCAGAGCGAAGACGCGGGGCGCCAGCTGCGGAATGGCAGCGGCGGTGCCGAGCGGTGCTTCGAGGACGACTTCGCTGCGCGCCGGGATCTGGTCGGCGGTGTCGGGAGGCACATCGGTCACGCCTGCGACGCGGCGGGCCTGCCAGCGGGGGCTGGTGGTCGCGGTGTCCCGCTCGGAGCCGACGATTAGCACCATGTCGCCGGTGCGCAGCTGCGTGGGCGGCTGCAGCATGAGCCTGTCGTCCCCCGCCTTCGGGGCGACGTAGCGGACGCTTTCGGCGCGCAGGTCCTGCCAGTCCGGGCGGGCGTCCATGGCGGCGTCGGTTTCGAAGATCTGGGGCTTCTCGTCGGGACCGGGGATGCTCATTACCCCTGATCCAGCGGGCAGCGAGACGACCTCCGGCGAACCGGGAATGGTGTCGCAGGTCACCGCCAGCCAGGCCGAGGCGGAGACGCCGGGTGCGGGCGCATAGCCGATCAGCCGCGCCAGTTCGAGCACCGAACGCCGCTCGGTGGCGGGGCGCAGGAAACCTTCGTTGCCGATGCGCTCGCTGTAGAATGCGAGGATGTCGAGCGCAGTGGCCCAGCCGTCGAGCAGGGCGATGGCCGGGTCGGCGGGGTCGCGCGTGGTCAGCCGGGCGAGCGCCGGGGCCTTGTGCAGCCGGTCCAGCATCGCGCCGTTGAAGCTTGCGTGCGTGGCCAGTCGCCACGGGATCATGGCGAGGTTCGCAGCGGGCGTGTCCGGCTGCGTGTCTGCGCCACCGAAGCAGGCGCATTCGGGGTCAGTGGTCATCGTCCGCCCTCCATGTCGAAGCGGATGCGGCCCCGGTCGGGATGGTCGGGGTCGTTGTCGAGCCGCAGCAGTTCCGGGCCAGTCGGTGCGATCACGCCGTCGGCGACCGGGTCTATCGGCGGCGCCCCGGCGCGGCCGAAGCGCGTCAGCATCGCCGATCGCACGCCTTCCACGCCTACGGCAGCGGCGAGGATCGCGCTGGCGTGCACCGGGTCGCCGAAGCTGCGGCGGTCGGGATGGAAGAACCCCGGCGTCCCGTCCGGCGCGGTGGCCGCGCTGAAAGTGCGCTCCAGCCGCTGCCGCACATCGGCGAGGATCGCGTCGGGATCGACGCAGACGTGCATCACGATGTCGAGCGGCACGTGGACCGGGTCGGCGACTTCGAGGTCGAAACCGGCCATGCGCTTCGCTTCCAGATGGGCGAAGAGGTCTGCGGCGAAGTCCGGGTCGTCCGTCGCGGACAAGCCGCCGATGCGGTCGACGATGAGGAACACGGTGTACCAGCTTCCCGTCCAGCGAATGCGCGCCTGTGCGCGCTGGACGCCGGGCAGTTCCTCCAGTGCGGCTGCATAGTCGGCCTCGGTCACCGCGCGGTCCTGCCGGGCGACGCGGGCGGGGGCGAAGCGGCGGATGTGCGCGGCATCCTCCCGGTCGCGGCCGCCCTGCGCCGGGAGCGGGTTGGTGACGGCGACGATACCTTCGTGCGGGGGCAGGGCGACGTGGCGCAGCACGTCGCGCCCGACGTTTACGGCCGCGCCGCCGCCCAGACGGTAGGCGACGGAGAAGCGTGTGCCCAAGGCAGGCCGCACGCCCAGCCGGTCGTCGCCGAAGCGCAAGCTCACGGTGCCGCCGTGCTCGACTTCGGCGACGGCGGCGCGGGCGAAGCGGTCGGCGCCGAGCAGGTCGGGCAGGATGTCCCACGCCTGCGCTCCGTCGGTCAGCCGGATCGCGGCATGGGTGGGCGCTTGGGCGGGCGGGGCAAGGAAGCCGGAGACCGGCCCCGATGCGGCGAAGTCCGGTGCGAAGACGACGCCGGCATGCGCCAGTTGCGGACGATAGGGCCGGTCCGTGTCCCGGGCGGTGTCGGGCAGGAGCGTGGCCTGCGGTTCCCAATGCCCGGCATCGGCAGGGGCGAGGTTCGCCATGGCGAGGGCGCAGGGACGCACTTCACCGGCAAGGCTCAGGCTGTCGAGAGGCAGCGCGAAGGGCAGGGCGTCCTCCTCGTCCCACGCGACGTCGCAGACCGGGGTGCCGTCCACCGGATCGACGGCGTGGCGCACGGCGGTCAGCCGCACCGCATGGCGCAGGCGCGGGTCGGCGTCAGTGGCCGCGCCGGTCTCTGGATCGGCGCTCTGGAGCAGCATCAACAGGTCGCCGGGGGCAAGGTTCAGCCGGGGCTCGTCCACCAGAGTGACGCCGAGCGCGCCGGGCGGCAGGCAGCAGGCCGCATCGGACCAGGTGTGGATGGGGATCGCGTCGTGGGCGGACCACAAGGTCACGTCGGCCATCGTCTCGAAGATCGCCGCGCCCGAGCGTAGCGCCGCGTCGCGCTGCGCGGCGGTCTTCAGCACCGCCTCGCGCCCGGGCTGCATCCCGGCGACGAGCTGACCGGCGGGCAGCACCCGGCCGTCCATCGCCGATCCCGCCGCGACGCCGAAGTGGACGAGCGTGCGGGCATTGGCGCCTTCGTCCACGCGGTAGTCGACCAGCCGCGCGTGGCGGCGCAGGGATATGCGGCTGCGCGCGGTGCCGAGGTAGGCCTCGGTGCCCGCCGCGTCCTGCGCGTAGCTGAGCCGGTCTGCGTGGTACGCCAGCGTCTCCACCAGTGCGAGGTAGGGATCGGCCGCGCCCCGGTCGCGCCAGCCGGGCATCAGCACCGCCAGCCTGTCGAGCATGACGCGGCGGAAGCTGGCGTAGTCCTTCGCGAGATAGTCGATGCGCGGTTCCTCGGCCACGACCGGGGGGCAGCGGTGCACGGGGGCGCAGTCGAATTCGCTGGGGCAACCGGCCTTGAACAGGAAGTCGATGGCGGCAAGGCGCGGGTCGAAACGCTGCGGTGGTTCCTCCTCCCCGCTCGCGCTGACGAGGTGCAGGACGTAAGTGGAGAAATCCCCGGCGGCATTGACGCGCAGGCGTATCCGGTTGCCGTCGGTTTCGATCAGTTCCTCCACGCCGATCCCGGTCACGCGGTCGCCGCCGGTCACGCTGAAGTTGGCCGCGACCAGCGGCGGCGAAGCGGGAACGCCATCGGTCTCGCCGGGCAGCGCATGGACGAAGAACACGTCGATCAGGGTCTGATCCGGGGAGGCGATCTCCAGATAGTCGAAGCCGTTGATGGCGTCGGGCTGCGGGTCGCCCAGGGTATCGCGCACCGCCGCCACGCGGCGCGCCTCGCGGCAGAGGTAGCGGGCGGTCATGGCAGCGGCCTTTCGATCGTCGCCAGCTTCGTTTCGCCGCTGGCGCGCAGGACGTAGGCGACGCGGATGCGCAAGGTGGCCTCCTCGATGGTCACTTCCACCTGCCCGACCTCGATCAGATCGCCGAGCCACTGGCCGAGCGCGCCCTGCAGGCCGAGTTCGACGGCCACGGCGATCGAGGGATCGTTGCCGCCGAACAGGATCTGCCGCAGGCCGCTGCCGAAGTCGGGCCGCATCACCCGCTCTCCGGGAGAGGTCAGCAGGAGCTGGCCGATCAGCATCCGCACATAGCCCTCGGCGTCCATGGCGGCGGTGCGACCACCGGAATCGAAGGCGAGGGGGAAGGCGATGTGCGGCGCCTGCGAGGTGGCTGGCTGGGTCATTGCGCGATCACTCTCGTCTGCACGGTGGTGACAGTGGGCGGGCCTTGCGGGATCTGCTCGGCGCTCTTGCACAGGCCCGGCGAGGTGGAGAGGATCAGCGGCTGCCCTCCGGCGGTGACGCGGGTGGCGGGCACCAGCCACTGCACGGTGACGCAGGGCTGGGGCTTGGCGCCCGCGCCTACCGGGACCTGGAACGGGCAGGCGGCGATCGTCGCCATGTCGGCCGTGGTCGCGGCGGGCATCCCGCCCAGCATGACGCGCGGCGACCCGGGGGCGATGCTCATCTGCCCGGAGTGGGGGCACATGCCGAGCGCGCCGACGTGGAGGATCGGGCCGGGCATCAGGTCACCACCAGCGCGCCCTGGTTCACGGTCACGGTTGGCCCCGTGAGCATGATCGTCGCGCCCTTGCCGTTGGTGATGGTGATGCCGACGTCGTTGATCGCGATCATCGCGCCGGTCATGGTTTTGAGCAGGAAGCCCCCGGTCGGCCCGGGGGTGTCGCTGATCATCAGCGTGTTCTGCCCGGCGGTCTGGATCACGAAGTTCGACAGGCCGGGCGTGCCCGCCATCGCCAGCGGCGGGACTTCGCTGGTGCTGTGGTAGTAGCACCCGGTCCAGATCGGGTAATTCAGGTTGCCCTGTTCGAACTCCAACCACACGCCCGCGCCGATCTGCGGCAGCCAGTGCATGCCCATCTGCTTGCCGGTGGCGGGAAAGCACGGTTCCGCCCATGTCGAGGGGGCGAGGCCGGGACCGTCGGGAACCTGCACCATCAGGCGGCCAGTCTGCATCGGGTCGATGTTGTTGATCACCGTGCCTCGGTACTTTCCGTAATAGCGGCGGGTCTCGGTCATGCGGCCACCTCCTGCGTCCATGAGCCGTGCGCATTGCGTGTCAGCTGGAAGTTCTGGCGGAGTTCCCCACGCTTGATCGAGGTCGTCACCGACTTGACGAGGTAGACGCCGTCGTGATGCGGCCCGGCCCCGCGCACCGGCACCAGCCGCCCGGGCACCAGCACCCGGCCGTAGCGCGCGACGTCGAGCGTGCCCGAGGCACCGACCACGCGGCTGGCCTGCGCGGCTTCTCCCAGCCCGCGCATGACCAGTTCGGGGACGTCGAGCCGTGCCTGCGTCTCCCGGTCCGAATTGCGGCCGAGGTCGGCGAGCTTGGAGAAACGGGCATAAGGTATCCAGCCCGGCCCCATCGGCGGGCTCAGGACCTCTCCGGGAATGGGGATCGGGATGGTGAGGCCGGTGCCGCGCACTTCCTGGCTGAGCAGGTAGGGCAGCAGCTTCTGGGTACCGTCGAAGGTGAAGTTCAGCGACTGCACGTTGGATGCCTGATCCATGTTCACCGTCAGCGCGGGCTGCATCGAGAAGCCCTGGCTGTTGAAGTTGCCGCCCGGCGTCAGGCCGCCGAGGTCCGGCCCCCAGTAGGCGGTCGTCACGCCTTCCTCCTCGGTTGGCTCGACCATGAAGACGTAGCCGCAATCGCGGGCGAGACGGTTGACGTGGCCGTAGTCGGTGCCTTGCTGGACGTGCCAGCCGTTTACCGGATTGGGGATCGTCCAGCTCGGCGGAGGAAGGATCGCGGCGATCACCCCCAGCGGCGTCCACCGGGCCAGGATGAAAGCGACCTGGCCCATTGGCGGCATGCCCGGCATCGGCAGGCCGGTGACGTCGTACTGGTCCATCAGTTGCGTCACGTCGCCGCCGGTGACGCTGAGGGTGGCCTTGCCGCTCTCGTTCGACTGCGCGACGTCGTAGCGGGCCACGAACCCGTCGAGCAGCACCGTGCGCAGGCCGTCGATGGTGAGCGAGAAGATGAACCGCTTGCCCGGCGTGAACATGCCACCGGGGAGCATCTCGGTCTCCACCGCGCCGCCTTTGGCGAGGTTCAGCTTCATCTGGAAACCGCCGCGCGGGGACTGGCGGGTCACCTGCAGTTCGGTGATCGCGTCGATCAGCGCGGGCGGCACCGGGTCATGGGTGATGAACCCGGTCCGGATCGAGAGCTGCGCGCCCCTAAGCATCGCCCTGCGCCTGATGCGTGGGGCCGGGCAAGGGCACCATGACCCGCGAGCCGGGCGTCGCGGCGAGCGCGTCGATGTCGGACAGCCCGGCCGCGTCGGCGAGGCGCCAGTCCAGTTCCGCCCGGCCGTAGGCCCGCGCCGCTACGAGGTCGGCGCGGTCGCTCACTCCGATTTCGGCGACCCCGGCGGGGGAGAACGCCTCGGGCGGCGGGATCAGCCGCCGGGTGACGTAGGCCGCGTCACTGCCGTCTGGCAGCGTGACGGTGGCGAGCGGCAGGCCTTGATAGCGGCTGGTCGCGCCGAATGCGGGCTCGGCGCCGGGGGTAAGGCCGGGCAGGACGGGAAGCTGCGACGTGCTCATTGCAGCGCCTCCAGCCCCAGATCGGACAAGGCCCGTCCGCCGAAGCGCCCGGCGAGGCTCTCCTTGCGCCCCTGATAAGCAAGGTAGAGCGAGGCAGGCCAGCTGGTGAAGCCGAGGTCGTTGGCATTGAGCACCCGCAGCGACAGCTTCACTTTCGCGCGGATCGGATTGAGCGCGGTGTCGAAGGCGTCCTCGGTCACGCTCATGTCGGTCAGGCGCACCGGCATCACCCGCGAACGGCCCCAGACGAAGACGGTCAGCGGTTCCGGCGCGGGCAGCACCTCGATCGCACCGCGCGCCGCCTGTGCGTGGGCCGCGCGCATCGCCGCGAGGCCGGGGTAGAGCATCCGTTCGAGGATCGCGAGCTGCGGCCAGAGGCCGAGCGTGGCGGCATCGTCGGTCGGCTCGGCATTTTCCAGCGCATCGGTGGCGTCGAGTTCGGCTTCCAGCGAGATCGTCTCGGTCGGCGGGCCGGTGAGGCGGGTCGCCTCCTCCGCCGGGGCGCCATCGGTCGCGCCGCGCGGCTGCAGGGTGCGGGAGAGGGTGTCGGGGTTGTACTGCAGCGGCACGACCTCGATCAGCACGCCGGTCTGCGCCTCGACGCGCACGAGACCGGCCTTGAGCAGACGGGGGGTGAGGGGGGAACTGGCCATCGTCGCGCCTTTTGCTTCAGGGTTTCTTTTTTTTCTTCTCGGCCCAGGGGGGATCGAGCAGGTCGATCGAGAGCCCGCGCACCGAGGTGCCCCGGATCTCGTCTTCCTGCTGCCAGCGGTCCCACTGGTTCGGGTTTTGTCGGTACTGGTAGGATTCGTAAGCACTGGAGATTGAGCGGCGGGCCAGCCAGTCGCCGATGTCCGCGCCGAACACGCCGCTCCAGAACGGTAGCAATCCGCGATAGAGAGACTCTGCCGCGGCGGCGTCCCGCAAGTCCACCGACTGCCCGCGCAGCGCCGCGGAACGTGCAAGGGCGGTCCAGTCCACACCCTCGCCGCGCCATGGGAAGAGGCTCTCGCCACTCAGTGGCGGCACCAGCGTGGCATCGAAGCGTGGCGCGTAATCCGAGGGTAGCAGGCTCGCTCCGAAGTGCGGCGCGAAGCGGGGATCGAGGAGGGGGGCGGACGCCTCCGGCTCGCTTCCGGCAGGCGGCGATGCGACATCCGGACGCCCCCCGACCAGCGGGCTCGGATCGAGCTGCAGGCGAAAATCGCCGAGCAGGCCGATGCTGGAAAGCTCCGGCGCATCGCGCAGGCGGATGCCGACGCGCCGGTTCTCTTCCACGGGGCCGAAGTCCTGCACTTCGCCCTGCGCGTGGACGTCGAGCAGCGAACCGGGCGGTAGCAGTGGTTCGATCGCCCTGCGCACGGCGACGCCGCGATGGGCGGACAAGTTGGCGTTGTAGGCGTCGTCGCCCTCCAGTGAAGCGTAGCCGTAGACGTCCACCCACAACCTGCGGCTGCGCCCGCGCATCAGGCCCTCGATCGTGGCGACGTCGCCGGGGTCGAGGTCGGCGCTGTCGCGCTCGAACAGGACGTGGCCGGTCTCCGGCATCACGCCTTCGCCGCGCTCGAACGCATCGCGCGGGGGCGCCGAGCCGATGCCGCGCGGGCGGGGCGGATCGTCGTGGAGCGCGATCGGCGGCGCGGCTCCGGTACGGGCCTGCGCGACGTGGGCGAGTTCGTGAAGCAGTACCGGCGCGCCCGCTCCGGCGCCCAGCACGACCTCGTCCCCCAGAGCGAAGGCATTGGCGCCCAGCACGTGCGTGCGCTCCCGTGCCTCGGCCCCGGTGTGGAGGCGTACTCCGGCCAGGTCGATGCCCAGCTGTGCTTCGGCCTGTCGCCGCACCGTGCCCGGCAGCAGGGAGCCGCCGCTGCGGGGGAGCAGTCCGGCCTCGTCCCGGGCTGCCCGGCGGGATGCGGGCAGCCCGCCGAGCAGCCCCGGTGCGGCCAGCCCGCGCACGGCGGTATCGCGCGCGCGGTTCTCCAGCGTGGGGCGTGCCGCTTCGGGAGAAGCGCGGGGGGAGGGCGCATTCATGGACGGTCCTCCCGGGGCCTGCCGTTCGCGTCGAGGCTCCGGAATTCCCCGGCGGTGTCGAGTGCGGGAGCCCCTGCGCGGCGCGGGGCGGGTGTCCCTGGCACCGGGCAGACCTGATCCGGATTGAGCGTGACGATCAGGTTGGTGACGCTCGCCTCGGACAAAGTTCCTTCGGCCGTACGCGGGGTCAGCCCGGCAAAGCCGATCTCGGCATCGGCGATACGGCCGATGTGCACCGCGCCCGTGCGAACGTCACGCGATCCGCGTCCGCGCGTCGGGAAGCGCAAGTCGAGCGCGCTGAGATCGAAATGATCGAGCCGTACCGCCAGTGCGCCGGGGCGCTCGGGATTGGTGATGCCCTGACGGCGGAGGCTCGGGTAGGCGTTGAAGATCGGATCGAGCGGTTGCAGCGCCCCCGTGACCGTGAGGCCCCCGAGCGCGTGCGGCGCGAGTGTCGCCGTCCCCATCGATCCCAGCGAGACGGTGAGATCCGAACCGTTGTCCAGCCCCAGCGCGAGCGCCAGCCGGTCGATCCTGAGCGGCGCGGCGTAGTCCGTGCCGCCGGAGTCCGAGGATGCCGACGGTGCGCGGGGAGAGCGTGCGCGCAGCAGGGTTTCCAGGTCGATCCGGCCCGCCTCCGCCTCGCGCAGGTGATTGCCTTCGAGGTTCCATTCGAAGAAGTCGTGATAGATCGGGATCGGCTCCGGCGTGGGCCCCATGCCTTCGGGATCGCCCGGCGGGTAGAAGTGGAAGCCGGCCCCGATGAAAAGCGTCGATCCTTCGAGGTGGAAGTCCACCAGGGCATCGGCGAGGTTGGGGATCTGGCCCTCGAGGTCGGCGTAATTGATCGAACCGTTGGTGATCGGAACGTTCACCCCGAAGGTGTAGTCCAGCGAAGGGATGCCCAGCGCCCCGTCGATCCCGTAGGCGCCGGCGAGCGTGAAGCTGCCGTTGACGTGGCTGAACAGCTCGTGGTTCGCGGCGAGCCATGCCGCGCCCGCATCTCCCGCCAGATAGCGCGAGGCTGTTGCCCCGCCGCCGCTGCCGCCGCCTGACGGGATCGGATCGATGCGGAACCACGCGTCGGTGATCGTCGCCGAGGGAATCTCGATGACCCGGCGGCCCTGGTTGTTGCCGCCGAGATCCACCGCGACTTGCGGGGACTCGATGCGGCGGATGTCGAGGTGGATGCCCGCACCCTCGTCGTCGTAGCGCAGGCCGCGTGCGTTGAGGCCGGCGAGGGTGACGTGGCCGCCTTCCGCCGCGTTGTAGGATAGCCGATCGCCTCCGATGCCGGTGCCTTCGCCGAACATGTCGTGCCGGGTGCCGCCCGCTCCCCGGCGTACGCGGATGCGCTGGTCGGGATCGCCCATCACGTAGCCGACGATCTGGGTGGCGGACCAGTTGAGGAGGTCGATGCTCATCGGCCCGTCGCCCGCGAGGTTCGCCTGAAGCACGTCGGCATCGAAGGCCATGCGGGCATTGAGCGAGCCGACCAGCTGCGCCTGCAGCCGCTCGGTGTGAAGTGCTTCGGCGCGTACGATCCCGGTGATCGCGGTGCCTCCGGCGGAGGGCACGATCTCCAGCGGCTCGTTGGTGGCGGGATCGGCAGGGCGGCCGACAAGGACAGGGCCGACCGTGAAGGGCTCGCTCTCCGGCAGGTCCAGCCAGAGGTCGAGGCTCGCAAGGTGGATACGCATCCCCGAGGCGGCCACCTGGCCAAGGCGCAGTTCGTCGATGACGATGCGTTCGTAGGGCGTGCCTGCAGCCGCCGCTGCCGCGGGCGTGGGATGCAGGTGCACCGAGAGCCGCGCGGTGATGTCGTTGACCGTGATCTCGCTGGTGTCGGGGGCGAGGATCTGCATCGACGGTCCCGAAAGCTCCAGCTGGGAGAGGTTCAGGCTGTCCAGATGCAGCGGCGCGCTGCCGTTCGCGCCGATCGAGACGACATTGCCGGAATAGCGGATCAGCCCCGTGTCGAAGTTGCGGAACCCATAGCCGAGATCGACACCCGGCCCGGTGCCGTCTCCGTAGTGGACCGTGCCCGCGCCGGAGATTCCCGTAGCCCGTCCCTCGATCGCACCGCCGGGATCGAAGGCAAAGTCGATCCTTCCGGCGTTCAGCATGCCGCTCGCGCGCAGTTGCTCGCCGTAGCGCACGAGGAAGTCGGTCTCCACCGAGCCGATCGAGCCGCGCGCCCTTGCTGCACCGGCGGTCGGCCCGATGGTGGTCGCCGCGCCGCCGAGGCCGATCAGCAGGTTGTGGACGTTGATGTCGGACAGCGTCGCCGCCTCTCCCGGCACGAAGCGCCCGCCCGGTGCGGCCTCGGGCAGTTCCAGGTGCAGCGAACCGGCATCGACGACGATCCGCGCGGCGCTGATGCGGTCGACATGGAGGCTGTCGATCGCGAATTCGCTGCGCTCGTCCGCCAGCGAGGAATAGCGGCCGGAGAAGCGCACGCCGGTGGCCACCGTCGGGCCGTCGGCGCGGATCGTGGTGCCGTCGGCGGTGTGCCAGCGGATGCGGCTGAAGGTCAGGCTGTCGAGCCACAGCGCATTGATCCGCGTGTCGCCGCCCGCCAGGACGACCTGCCCGGACACGTCGCCGCGCGTGATATGCATGCCCCCGCCGCTGCGTCCGTCCGCGCCGCGATAGGTGACGTCGGTGTCGGAGGCGACGAGGGCATCGAGGGCGACGGTCATCGTGCCGTCGCTGGCCATGTCGACACTGACCGCGCGAGGCGCGCGCTCGGCCCCTTCCGGCCGATCGAGCTGGCCACCGGCCTCCAGCATCCGGCCCATCGCGAAACGGAAGCGCATCTGGTCGAATCCGGCGACCTCGATGGCGCCGGACATCCGCGTCTCCTCGCCGCCGAGGTCGATGTCGAACCCTCGCAGCGCCAGCCCGAGCAGGGCGCCGGAGGTGATCTCGATCCGGTACGAACTGCTGCCAGCAACCAGTTTCTCGTAGCCGAGGCCGCTGCCTTCGATCCGGCCGATGCGGAAGGTCTCGATGTGGATGTTGCGGAAATCGATGCCGCCGTTCTCTCCGGTGCGGCGGCGCAGCAGGATGTCGGCGGTGATGTCGCGCGCGGTGCTCAGGCCATCCGCCCAGATGTGATGGGTGCCGTTGTTGTAGTCGAGGGCCTGCAAGTCGAGCTGGCGCACCACGAGCCCCTCGACATGCAGCCCGTCGGTAGCCACCCGCAACCCGGCGCTGACACCCGAGAGGGCGAGGGCCTGTCCCTCGCGCTCGGTGATGCCCGCGCCGTGGATGCCGCGCACCGCCACGGAACTGGCCCCGATCCGCGCGGAAAACGCCTCGCCGCCGCCTGCCGAGATGGTCGGTCCGGTCACGGTGACTTCGCGCACGCGGATGTCGAGCAGTTCGCCCAGCTGGCGCGACACTTCCAGCAGTTCGCGTTGGTCCTGCGGCGAGCGGGCCAATCCTTCCGGCACGCCGATGCCGAGCGAACGGCTCCGCAGTTCCTCGTAGCGACCGACCAGCGGGCGCAGGTGCAGCAGGTGCTCGCGCTCGGCGGGCAGAGGAGGCGGATCGGCGCGCAACTGCGCCTCGATCGCGGCGAGCGTGGGGATCGTCGCGGGCAGGGCAAGGTCGCGCAGGGTGAATTCGTCGGCGGTCACGCTCGGCCCGCTCGCCGCTGTGCCGAGGCGTGCGGGCGAAGGGGGACCGGCGCTGACGAAGCGGCGGATCGCCTCCTCGCTGGTCATCTGGCGGAAGGCCAGCGCGGCAGTGTCGCCGCCGCCGCGTATGCCGGTCAGTTCCGCATGGCCAAGGCGGACCGGGCCGTCCACGCCGTCGACGCTGACCCGCGCAATGGCGATGGAGAGGCCGCCGACACCGCCCACGCCCGTCTCGGCCTGCAAGGTGTCGAGCCGTGCCTGCTCGGCGGCGCTCAGGCGATGCCCTGCCTGCAGCCGCGCCATGAGCCCCAGCATTTCCGCCTCCAGCGGCTCCAGTGCGGCGAGCCGGGGCCGCAACTCCTCGCGATCGGCGACCAGCCCAGCGACTTGTTCGGGCGCGGCGGCGCGCGCCCGTTCGATCCGCGCGTCGAGGACGAAGATCTGCGCGCGCAGCGCCGCCGCGCGGTTGCCGCCTGCCGCCGCCGTGAAGCCCTCGACCGAGAGGCTGGCGACGCGCAGGTCGCCCATGTGAAGGCCCTGCGCGTCGATGCGCCCGACCGAGATGGTCGCGGTGCCCAGCGAGGTGTTCGCCGCCGCCCGCTCGGTCAGCGCGTCGCGGTTGAGCGCGAGGTCCCACACCAGGCCGAGCACATGGCCCAGGACCGGGGAATCGGGCAGCGGTGCGGTCTGGAAGCTGGCGCTGGCATCGACTCCGGCGATGCCGAGGTGGCGCAGGCCGGTCGGTTCGGCGTCCCCCGCGCGGGTGTGGACGATCTCGTCGAGCGAGACATCGTCCACATGGAAGCGCCCGGCACGCGGCGCCCGCAAGTCCTCTGGCGCAAAGGTGAGCGCGAAATCGAGGTCGGTGAGCGAGACGGCGCCCGCGCGCAGCGTCGATCCGGTCGAGACGGAGGCGAACCGGGTGAGCGCGATCCGGCTGGCCCGCACGCGCATGAAACCGGCGGGCCCGTTGATCTCGATATCGACGACGTTGGGCTGGGCGAGCGCCGCCTCGCGGTTGTCCGAGCCGATGGAAATCCGCTCGCCCGGCGAACGCGCCAGCACCGCGCCGGTGTAGAGCGGAGCCCCGGCGTTGCCCTCCAGCTGTTCGAGGTCGACGGTCACCCTGAGCCCGGTGGTCTCGGCATACGTCGCGGATTCCCCGGTGAAGGGGTCGGTGCCGTGGACGGGGCGGGTGTACTCCTCCAGTTCGTAGGCGCCGGTGCCGAACAGCATCGCCAGCAGGTGGCGGCTGCTCCGCGCGGCGCTGACCGTGTGCGGGCGCGGGAACGTGCGCCCCACGCGCGGGTCGTAGAGCGCGAAACGTTCGACCAGCGGCCCAAGCGGCTCGCGGGTCCAGGCCCGTTGGCGGTGCGACTGCTCGAAGATCCAGTCGAAGTCGCCCGCCGTGATGCCCATCTGGACCAGCAGCGCCAGATCGGCCGGGTTCGTCCCGTCCCATGCCGCCGGGTCGGCCAGTTGGCGGCGCAGCGGGGTTTCCCCGCGCTCGTCAGGGCGGGTGAAGGCGAACGACAGCCCTGCCTCGTGGAGCATCGACTGCGACAGTGCCCCGGCGATCCGGGCGGCATAGGCGCCGCGATCCTCAAGCTCGAAGGCGCGGCGCTGGTCCTCGGGCAGGGCGCGCAGGATGTGGAAGGCGAACAGCGCCTCCTCGAACGTCACCTCGTCGATGGTAATGATCCACAGGAAGGTGCTGACGTGGAGCAGCTGCCGCAGGTCCTCGCGGTTGAACGCCGGATCGCGGGCGCCGAGGACAGTGGCGAGATCGTTCCAGTAGCGTCGGTCCTGTTTTACTCCGTCGGAGAGGGCGGAGAACAAGCGGCGCATCAGGCCCAGGACGTCAAGCCTTCGCACGACGGCCTGCAGGACGGACAAGCCGGGCGCCGGGCGCGTGGAGGCGGGCGCGGTTCCTTCCGGCGGCGCGTGGGCAGGAGCCGGCACGGCGAGCGCGGCCAGTCGCACGAACAGGCGATAGGCCGCCTCGGCGCTGTCGTCGAAGGCGCGGGCGGCGGCGATCAGTTCGGCCTGTCCTTCCAGCAGCGCGCCCGCCTCTGCGGTGAGGTCGGACAGGGAACCGTCTTCGCCGCGAACCACGATAAGCCCGGCCATGGCGGCTTCGGCGCGCAGGTCGTCCGGCAGTTCCTCGATCAGCCGCAGGTAGAGGCGGCCCTCGTCGAGCGACTGGAAGCGCGCCTGCTCGGCCGGCGGCATGGCGCGCAGCATGTCCCAGGCGAGCGAGGCCTCCCAGTCCCGCACTGCCCAGTCGAAGAAGCTGCGGCTCAGCAGGGTACGCATCCGGGCCATGGTCCTGTCCGGCCGCCGGGTGCGGACGAGCATCGCGAAGCCGCGCGCTTCGGGTGTCTCGCCCCGGCGGTCGACGGGTTCGAGCGCGCCGATCCAGCGATCGACGATGCCTGCGCCGTCGAGCCGGGCGATGACGCTCTGCAGGCTGCTTTCCGGCAAGGGGGGAAGGGCGGCGTCCGGTGCAGGTGTCGGTGCGCCCGAGAAGCGCGGGTCCGGCACCGCGAGTGCGGGGTTTTCAGCCAGCAGCCGAAGCGCCTCACGGGCGTCCTCGCGGCTGGCGCCGGTGAGCATGATGGAGAGCGTGCGGCGCAAGTCCTCTTCGCGCCGGGTGAGGTCGGGCGCGGCCGCACGCCGTCCCGCTTCGGTGCGCGCGGCCCGGCGGCCGGCCTCCTCGCGGTCGTATTCGGGCAGGGCGGTTGTGCGCAAGGCGCGCAGGTCCGCGCCGTTATCGCCGCCTTCGAGGCGCGTGAGCTGGCCTATCGGCACGCGGCGCAGCGTGGTGACGGCGGCGTGATGTTCGGCCGGACTGAGCGAGCCGGGGTCGAGCCGCATCGCCCGGAAGATGCGATGGCCGTTGTCGGCGCGGTCCAGCATGTCCGTGGTGAACGATTCCGCTGCGGCCAGAACCTCGCGCCGATGGCTGCGTGCATGATCATCGCCAAGGCCGTTCGCGAGCGCGGCGAGCGGCCCGGTGCCCAGCTGCGCCGCCAGCACCCGCGCCGTCTCGAAAGGCAGCGGCGCGAGCAGGTCCAGCACGCGGGTCACGGCATCGGCGGACGGGGTTTCCTGCGCGAGCAGGCGAACCATGTCCTCGCGCTCGTCCCGGTAATTGGCCTCGACAACGTCTTCCAGACTGCGTGCGGGTGACGGCTCGGCCCCGTCGAAGTGCAGCGCGCCGCCGGTCGCCGCACGCGGGCGCGGCGCC